>URKO01000227.1 GCA_900548415.1 uncultured Porphyromonas sp. | reverse complement strand
ATCGACAGGCGACCGCCTTGACGGAGCTTTGGCACGTGCTCATGCGATCAAGTTTAGAGCACCCTATCAGTCCAACAAAGACCTACGTGCCGAGATCAATAGCGGTGAGGTAGCTTACTGCGACATGCACCTCTCGCAGCTAGCGCAGGAGATGCGTGCTGGCTTCTTTGGCAAGATCGACGTGGCTATCGTCGAGGCTGCTGAGCTAACGGAAGATGGTCAGCTGGTACCCACCACGGGCGTCGGTATCCTACCCACCATTTGCCGTCTCGCAGACCGGATCATCGTCGAGATCAATGACCGTCACCCCGCCAAGATACGTGGACTCCACGACATTGCCGAGCCTCTCGACCCACCCGCACGTCGTGAGCTACCTATCTATAAGCCCTCTGACCGTGTCGGCAAACCTTACGTACAGCTCGACCCGAAGAAGGTCGTAGCGGTCGTCAAGACCAGTGAGCCAAACGATGATGGTGGCTTTGCACCGCTCGATGAGGTGACGCAGGCGATTGGAGAGAATGTCACGAAGTTCCTCGAGGAGGAGATCCGCACGGGACGCATCCCTCGTGAGTTCCTCCCGCTACAGAGTGGCGTAGGCAATATCGCCAATGCGGTCCTAGCCTCCGTAGGCAAGAGTCCTAAGATCCCACCTTTTGAGGTTTACACCGAGGTAATCCAGGATGCCGTCATTGGGCTGATGAAGGAGGGTCGCGTTAAGTTTGCCTCGGGCTGCTCGCTCTCAGTCAGTCGTAACGTCATCCTAGACATTTATCAGAACTGGGACTTCTTCAAGGACAAGCTACTCTTGCGCCCTGAGGAGTACTCCAACAACCCAGGCATCGTGCGCCGTCTCGGGGTCATCACCATGAATACCGCTCTCGAGGCGGACATCTATGGCAACATCAACTCAACGCACGTCCTCGGCACTAAGATGATGAACGGTATCGGTGGCTCAGGCGACTTCACCCGCAATGGTTACATCTCTATCTTCACCACGCCCTCGACCGCTAAGGGCGGCGCCATCAGCGCTATCGTGCCGATGGTGAGCCACGTGGATCACAGCGAGCACTCGGTCAAGGTACTCATCACTGAGTACGGTATCGCCGACCTCCGAGGGCTCTCTCCACGACAGCGTGCTGAGCGCATCATAGAGAACTGCGCCCATCCCGACTACCGTCCACTGCTACGCGCTTATCTGGCTCAGGCTTCGGAGGGACAGACACCCGTTTGTCTGGAGAAAGCCTTCGCCTTCCACAAAGCCCTGGCAGAGTCAAAGAATATGCGCCAAGCTAAACTTTAATCGCTAAAAGCAACCGCTCCTCGCCACTACCATATAGTAAGTGACGAGGAGCGATCACAACGACCCACAAGACCTGACACGCTTATGTCTTACATACTCAACCTAGGGGGACGCGCCTTTGACCTGTCGGAGCCTGTCGTGATGGGCATCCTCAATGTGACGCCCGACTCCTTCTATGCAGGGAGTCGCAAGCAGACCGCCGAGGCGATTGCAGAGCGCACCCACGAGATCGTCCAGGAGGGAGGGCGGATCATCGACATCGGCGCCTGCTCGACACGTCCGGGAGGCGAACTGGTCGATGGCGAGGAGGAGCTACGCCGACTGCGCCACGCACTAGAGATAATCCGTGCCGAGGTGCCCGACCTACCTATCTCGGTAGATACTTACCGTGCTGACGTAGCGAAAGCGTGCGTCGAGGAGTATGGCGTGGAGATCATCAACGACATATCTGGCGGTCAGGCCGATGCGAAGATGTACAGCACCGTGGGGGAGCTGGGCGTCGCCTACATACTGATGCACCTAGAGCACAACGTCGAGGGGAGGCATCAGGTAGTGGACTACAAGCCTTCTGTAGAGGTGTGCGTAGCGGACTACTTCCGTCGTCGCCTCGAAGAGCTTCACGACTGTGGTGTCAAGGATGTAATCCTCGACCCCGGCTATGGCTTTAGCAAAAGCATGGACGACCACTACCGCCTGCTCACGCATCAGCGGGAGGCGCTACAAGAGTTTGCCGAGCCCGTGCTGGTCGGCTTCTGCCGCAAGCGCATGGTGCAGACGGTCATTGGAGCAGACGCCATGCACTCAGGCGATGCGACCAATGTGCTACACACTTACGCTCTGATGGAGGGCATCGCACAGATCATCCGCACCCACGACGTGCGTCTCGCTGTCGAGGCGATCAAGGTGACCGACATGATCCGCAAGCACCTCCCCGACGCTACAGGAGCGAGTAGCTACACCCACTGGCAGAGACCGCTAGAAATCCATTAACTATCACGCTTAGAGACTTAGGACTGTGACGCTAGACTGGTTATCCTTCACGCTTGTCGACCTCTTTGACATTATCCTCTCGGCACTCCTCTTCTACTATGTCTATCGGACACTGAGAGCGACCGCCTCGAGAGCGCTGATCTTAGGTATCTTCACCTTTATCCTCGTGTGGGTCATCGTCTCCAAGTGGGCCGGCATGATCCTCTTGGGAGGTATCCTAGACGAGCTGGTCGGCACGGGTATGCTCATCCTGGTGATCATCTTTCAGGAGGAGATAAGACGCTTCCTAATCACGCTGGGGAGTACCAATAGGTGGCGCTTCTTGCGGAAGATCTTTAAGGGGGATGATCAGAGTGCCCAAGATGAGCAGCGCTGTGTCGCAGCACTCGTCCTAGCCTGCATGAATATGGCGCGCAAGAAGGTGGGGGCCCTCATCGCTATCCAAGCCAAGCAGGAGCTCACCGCCTACCTCCACACGGGGGAGGTCTTTAGAGCAGATGTCAATGCCCGCCTGATCGAAAACATATTTTTCAAAAACAGCCCGCTCCACGATGGCGCCATGATCATCGTCGACAACGACATACGAGCCGCTGGCTGTATCCTCCCCGTCTCCAACGATCCCAATCTCTCTAAAGACTT
>URKO01000226.1 GCA_900548415.1 uncultured Porphyromonas sp. | reverse complement strand
GTGTAGCCTCCCTGAGGCTCGGTGAGACGATCTTGCAGTTGAGCTGGCGTGAGCTCTTTGCTCTTGCTATACTTCAGCTGTATGGAGAGACGCTTGCGCGGTGTGGAGACGAGGAGATGGGTCACGCTAGGCTTGCTAGAGTCACTCTGGTAGCTGTATCGTCCCTGCAGATAGCCACTCTTGCTTTGGTCAGTGGAGGCGATGCGGATGGTGCCTAGCTGGCATTGCGGATTGACCATATAGTCGGCAACCCAGGGCTTGCCCTTGAGGCTATGGAGTGAGGTCTCTAGAGCACCATGCCCGACTATGTACTCACGATCGGCTAGGTAGGTAGGCTGGCCCAGGAGTAGGTCACGTAGGAGCGTGTACGACACCTCAGCATCCAGTCGCTCGCTCAGCTCGTAGTAGCTGATGGTGACCTTGGCGTCGTGCATCATATCGTAGAGAGCGATGTGGTCGGGGAGGATGTAGATGCGGAGTGCCTCCACAAAGGGCAGCGGACGAGCCGAGAGCATCACGCCATCGCTCTGACCTACGAAGAGATCCATGCGTGTCGATAGCTGCGAGTCGCCTAGAGATAGATCGGCACTAGCGATGCGATGCTCAGGCGTGTGGCTGATCTGGAGGATCTGGTCCGAAAGCCATGAGTCGCCTAGAGCGCACCCTCCTGACTCTGCGACTGTGGGCATCGTTGCGGAGCTAGAGTGACTAGCGCGCGTGCCACAAGCTAGGAGCAGTAGCGTGCTACTGATGATGAGGAGGGTAGATCTTAGGAAGTGTCTCATGATAGGTCTATAATATATAGTGTATCACAACTAAGGGGTCAGCGCATCGATCTTCTGCTGGAGTCCCTCCGTGGGTGCTAACTTGTAAGCTCGCTGCCACTGCTGGAGTGCAGCCTGTCGATCACCACCCTGCAGATAGGCGTCGCCAAGTCGCTCGATATAGCCCGCATTGGGCTTGCCTATTTGCTCAGCTCGCTCTACCGCTTGCGAGAGCATGAGCTGTGCCATAGTCGTTTGCCCCCGAGCTAGGAGGATGGTGCCGTAAGTATCGAGGATGTTGGCCTCTTCGGGGGCTAGTCCATAGGCTGTCGCGGCTAGTTGCTCGGCTTTTGCTAGGTAGCTGCTGTCTTGCGGTGATAGGGTGTAGAGGTAGTAAGCGTAGTTGTTGAGCAGGATGGCATCTCGGGGGAAGAGCCGCTCGGCAATCTCAAAGACTTCGAGTGCTTGTGCCGACTGCTCCTGCTTTTGATAAATCAGCGAAGAGTAGAGGAGTAGCAGGCGTAGCCCTTCGGTCGCTTCAACGCCTTTGGCTGTCTTGAGTTTGGTCCAGTCTAGCTGGCTATTGATTGCTTGCTTAGCTTCGTCTAAGCGGTCTCGAGCGATGAGTTCGCCAGCGTAGAGTGCCAGTATCTGAAGGTCTGCGGGGTAACGCTTTTGCGCCGAGGTGAGGTAGTCTAGTCGCTCCTGCTCCTTCATCTGCGAAGCCTGCACGACGACGGCACTGTAAGCGGTCTTGGGGTTGTCGTAAAACTGCTTGATGAGTTGCTCCGCCTGCGCTTTCCCCTGTTGTGCCAAGACGATGAGGTAAAGGTCGGCGAAGAGCTTCGGGTCGCTCGGCTCTAACTCTGCGAGGCGTGTCAAGGCGGGGATAAAGTCTGACGGGATCTGGCTAATGTCTGAGAAGTCTGGCAGCATCATAGAGATAATGCGTGCCGAGACGGGAGAGATGCTGTCTTGACGCTCTAGGTAGCGGTGGAGGTATTCGGCCGATTGCTTGGTATCTCGGCGCGCGGCGATCAGCTCGGCACGCGTCACCTCGATGTAATCGTCGGGTAGGGAGAGTGTCCGCTGAAGCTGCGCCAGTCCCTTCTCTATCTGATCGTCTAGCCTTAGTGCGTTGAGCGCTTCTAGACGTGTGTGGTGATTGCCCAGATTGCTCGGCTCCAGCTCGACGAGTCGCTCAGCGGCTTGGAGCATACGCTGGTAGTCTCCCTGCTTCGAGGCGGACTGTGCGATGAGGCGGTAGTAGGTGTCTTGCTGCTGAGGGGTTGTGAGCTGTGTCGTGTCGAGTAGTGCTATCTGCTCTAGTAGCTCTTGGCTCTTGTTTAGTATTGCTAGGCTCGTCAGATGAACTAGCAGTATGTCGGGGTGGCTGGATACTTCTCTCGGGAGCATGGCAAAGAGCGAGTCCGCCTCATCAATCTCTCCGCTACTATAGAGGAGCGTGAGGTAGTAGCGTACGAGCTCTTGATTGGCGTGAGCCTGGTTACTTTTCTTAGTGAAAAGCGTCTGGAGTAGGTCTCTAGCTTCGCTTTGGCGATCTGCCAGGTCAAGCCAACTGGCTAGCGGTACAGCCGTCTGGACCTGCTGGTCGGGATAGGCGTCGTAGAGGTAGTAGAGATAGCCGATAGCTGGCTCTTGCGCTCCTGCGAAGAAGAGGATATTGGCGTAGTCTTCAATCTGCGCATAGGCTGTCCCCTCCGTCCCTGTAGACTGCGCAGAGAGTTTAGCAGAGCTAAGCCCTAGCAGAGCTAAAAGCAAGAGCAAGAGTGTCTGACGACCGATGCTTTTCATACGCCCGTATGTCCAAAACCGCCATCGCCTCGCTGGGTGTCCGAGAGGCTCTCGACCTCGATCCAGTCACACTGCTCGTGGCGAGCGAAGACGAGCTGAGCGATGCGCTCACCGGGAGCTATCTCCACCGTCTCCTGAGATAGATTAATCAGGATTACCTGTAGTTCGCCACGGTAGTCTGCGTCGATTGTGCCAGGCGCGTTGAGTACGGTCAGCCCCTGCTTGAGAGCTAGACCACCGCGTGGACGCACCTGTCCCTCGTAGCCGGCGGGAATCTCCATGTATAGACCTGTGGGTATCAGCCGACGCTCTAGGGGTGCCAGCGAGACGCTCTGCTCTAGGTTGGCGCGTAGGTCAAGCCCTGCAGAGAGTGCCGTAGC
>URKO01000225.1 GCA_900548415.1 uncultured Porphyromonas sp. | reverse complement strand
TAATCTCCTGAAAGCGTTGCTGAAACTCAGGACTGTTAAAGCGCCCGAAGAGCTTCTGCACATACTCCACCACTTGTGGCGTGTACTTCATGCGGAGGCGATGGCTCCAGATCATATCATACTCCTCGAGGGTGATCGCCTCACCGATCTGCTGGAGCGTGTAGGGAAGCTGTTCCTCGTAGAGTGCTAGACGGCTATTGTATAGTTCGCCGACGAGTAGCACCCCGACGATGGTACGAATGCGCACCATCGTCTGCTCGCCTTGTGTCTCCATGAGCTTAGCGAGTAGCCAGCAGAGCTTGCCCCAGTGCCACGTGCGTAGCAAAGCCAGGGTGACGGCTGTGAGTGCCGCCTGCTGTATGTAGTCGTCTAGCTGGTCTAGTGAGGAGGCTACCTCGTCGCTCCACTCCTGCGTATAGAGGAGCCCCATCGTGAGGCGCTTGACTAGTTCGTCGTAGCGCGGACGGTCTACTGTAGACAGGTTGGACTGGAGCGTCAGTTGCTCGACAACCATTGCGAGTCCTCCATTGTCCAGCAGTAGGGAGTAGTAGTTCGCTTGCTTTTCGTACTGGGGCGATTGGGCCAGCCACTCACTATCTCTCAGAGCATCGGTTACCTCGTAGAGCGTCCGGAGCAGGTAGCTATAGTTAGCCTCCAGCTCTGGGTCTTGTATCGGCGACTCTAGGTATTGTAGCATCGTCTCTAGGATGCGCTTGGCCGAGTGGTAGCGGTCACGCTGCTCCACGGGGATACGCACATGAGACTGCATCTGCTCGCCTAGTAGTTTGACAGCTGCGGCGATCTGATGATCAGAGATGAGCTGGTAGATATCGTCTGTTACCATATATATAATGTGTACCAGCTCTTAGATGCTTAGCTGCTCACGTATCGCCTTGATGCGGTCGCGGAGTAGCTGCTCAGGATGGTCGCAAGCAGGATCGGAGCCACGCTTGTAGGTGACACCGATGTAGTACTTGATCTTAGGCTCCGTGCCTGAGGGACGTATCGAGAGCACCGTCCCGTCGGCCGTGTGGTACTGTAGCACATTGCTGGTCGCAGGCATCTTGATTGGGAAGGTCTCGCCACTCTTGAGGCACTTACCCTCGAGCGACTGATAGTCCAGTATCTTGACCACGGGACTGCCCGCCAACTCCTTCATCGGGTTAGAGCGGTAGTCGACCATCATCTGGCTAATCTCCTGAGCACCCTTGATGCCCTTGCGCACTACGCTAATGCCTTGCTCGAGGAAGTAGCCATGCTCGTAGTAGATCTTCTCCAGGAGCATATCAATGGTCAAGCCCTTGTCCAGAGCCCACGCCGTCAGCTCTGCAAAGATAGCGCAAGCCGACACCGAACTCTTGTCTCGTACGAAAGTCTCCCAGAGGTAGCCGTAGCTCTCCTCGCCACCACCTATGTAGCGGCGCTTACCCTCCTGCTCACGGACCTCATTGGCGATCCACTTAAAGCCTGTGTAGCAGTCCATGCACTCTACACCGTAGTCCTTGGCAATGGCGGGAATCAGCTCCGTGGTCACAATCGTCTTGACCACAAAGTCATCGGGACGTAGGTCGCCCAGCTCCTTGCGGCGGGCTATCGTATAGTAGGTCAGGAGGGCGCAGATCTGGTTACCATTGATCAGGTGCATCTCGCCCTGCTCGTTGCGTACAGCGACACCGATGCGGTCGCCGTCAGGGTCACTCGCTAGGACTAGGTCAGCACCCGTAGCCTCGGCACGCTCTATGGCTAGCTTCATCGCTGCTGGCTCCTCGGGATTCGGTGAGACGACCGTTGGGAAGTTGCCATCGATCACATCTTGCTCCGGCACATGGATGATATTCTTAAAGCCAAAAGCCTCTAGCGCACGAGGTACGATACGCACGCCAGTACCGTGGATGGGTGTGTAGACGATCCCCATATCACTGTGACGCTGCACCGACTCAGGCGAGAGCGATAGGGTACAGACGTCGTGGATGAAGCGGTCGTCCATCTCGGCACCGATCATCTTGACGAGTGCTGGATTGCCCTGCCACTTCACTTGGTCAATGTCTGTGATGCTCTTCACCTCATTGACGATTGCCTTGTCGTGCGGTGCGATGATTTGTGCACCATCGCTCCAAAAGACCTTGTAGCCGTTGTACTCCTTGGGATTGTGCGAGGCGGTCACCATGACGCCACTCTTACAGCCCAGCTGACGGATCGCATAGGAAACCATCGGGGTAGGGCGGAGCGCATCGTAGAGGTAGACCTTGATGCCGTTTGCCGTAAGCACGTCGGCCGTCGTCTGAGCGAAGAAGGGGCTATTGTTGCGCCCATCATATCCGATAGCGACGGCGATTTCTTCGCCAGCGAAGCATTGCAGGAGGTAGTTAGCCAGTCCCTGGGTAGCCATGCCGACGGTGTATTTGTTCATACGATTGGTGCCAGCGCCCATGATGCCGCGCAGACCGCCCGTGCCAAACTCTAGTACTTGGTAAAATGCCTCCACGAGAGGCGTCTTGTCCTCAGCGGCGAGGAGAGCCTCTACTTGCTGACGTGTCTCACTGTCGAAGGCGGGTGCGAGCCATTGCTTGGCACGCTCTTGTGCTTGTTGTATTAATTCGGGTGATAAAGTTGCCATAATATATTCTGTTGCTAGATTGGTTCTTATTCGATGGTACAAACTTACCAAATATATTTCAAACCAGCGACGTCTTAGGCTTGCACTCTCAGTAAGAACCCGCCTATCCACCCACAAGATTCTCTCTCCTAGATGCTGGCCATTTGAAGCAAAATAGCTAACTTTGGGACGAGCAAGATACAAACTTGCGAATATGAACTAGAAAAACAGACCAATATGCCAACAGCTCAAAAGAAGACCTCCTCTGCTACTACAGAGCGAAAGGAAACCTCCAACAAGAGTCAATCGAAGAAAGCGCCTCGCTCCAGTGCTAAGAGCAAGGCTACAAGTGTATCACACAGTAAGAACTT
>URKO01000224.1 GCA_900548415.1 uncultured Porphyromonas sp. | reverse complement strand
GATTGTACAGTCACGCTTCGGTGACCGACCTTCGCAGCGAAATACAGATAATACAACTATATAGATATGACGGCTAATAAGCAAATGAGAACCGAGGGCGACCTGCTAGGCGATCGCCAACTACCCGCAGACGCACTCTATGGGGTGCAGACGCTACGCGGTATGGAAAACTTTCAGATTAGCAACTTCAAGCTAAGCCAGTACCCTTACTTCATCCAGGGACTCGCCTACACCAAGTGGGGTGCAGCTGTCGCCAACCACAGCGAGGGCATCCTGACCGATGAGCAGTACGAGGCTATCGTCTTCGCCTGCAAGGAGCTACTTGCTGGCAAGCATCACGACGCTTTTGAGGTTGATATGATTCAAGGTGGTGCCGGTACAACGACCAATATGGCAGCCAACGAGGTGATCTGCAATATCGCCCTCCAAAAGATGGGACACAAGCCTGGCGAGTACAAGTATCTCGCTCCCAATGATGGAGTCAATGCTTCGCAGTCTACCAACGACGCTTACCCCACAGCTATCCACCTAGGGCTATACCCCAAGGGGCTGGATGTCTACAAGCATGTCGAGCAGCTCATCGCCGCACTGCGTGCCAAGGCTGAGGAGATGAAGCATGTCCTCAAGATCGGTCGTACACAGCTACAGGACGCTGTGCCTATGACGCTGGGGCAGACTTTCCACGGCTTTGCTTCTATCCTAGAGGATGAGCTACCACGACTCAAGAGTGCTTGCGAGGAGTTCCTAACGGTCAATATGGGTGCTACCGCCATCGGTACCGGTATCGCCTCAGAGCCTGGCTATGCAGAGGCTTGTGTCAAGGCTTTGGCAGAGATCACTGGCTGGCCCGTCAAGCTGAGCGCTGACCTCGTCGGTGCTACGAGCGACACCTCTGTGATGATCGGCTACTCATCTGCACTACGCCGCATCGCTGTCAAGATCAATAAGATCTGCAACGATATTCGCCTTCTATCTTCTGGTCCTAGAGCTGGTATCGGCGAGTTTAACGTACCCGCTGTGCAGCCTGGCTCTTCCATCATGCCAGGTAAGGTGAATCCTGTTATCCCCGAGGTGATGAGTCAGGTATGCTACAAGGTGATGGGCAACGATACGACTGTCCTGATGGCTGGCGATGCTGCTCAGATGGAGCTCAACGCTATGGAGCCCGTTATGGCTCAGTGCTGCTTCGAGAGCTCAGACCTGATGATGCGTGGTATCACGACCCTCATCGAGCGTTGTATCACTGGCATCACGCCCAACGAGGAGCGCTGCCGCCAGCAGATCGAGGCATCGATCACAATCGTCACCGCACTTAACCCGATCATCGGTTACAAGAACTCGACCAAGATTGCCAAGGAGGCACTTGAGACGGGCAAGGGTATCTACGAGCTAGTCCTAGAGCATGGCATCCTAGACAAGAAAGATCTCGACGAGGTGATGGATCCCAAGCACATGACCCAGCCCTCTAAGCTTGATCACATCAAGCCTAAGAAGCAACTGTAAGCTCCTTAGACTGTAAAAGGAAATAGGGACTACTAACCTTTTTAGACCATATATATTATGAAGAGATTAGCTTTAATCAGCTTTGCACTCGTCAGCATGCTGGCGTTTGCTGCTTGCTCTAGTCCTACGAAAAAGGCAGAGCGAGTCACCATGGACTTTGTCAATGCTCTCAACGCTAGCGACTACGACAAGGCTCGTAGCTACACGGCATCGGAGCAGGCTAAGGCTTATGTGGGGCTTGTTGAGTACTTTGACTCCGAAAAGTCTGACGACTCTGAAGAGGCAAAGGCAGCGAGAGCTAAGATCACGAGCCGTATCACCCGCACGGAGCAGCAACAGGACACGGTCATCTGCTATGTAGAGACGATAGAGGCTACGGATAAGCCAGACACTATCAATCAGAAGGTGCTCCTCACCAAGGTGGACAACGAGTGGAAGGTCGTCGAAGTACCTATGAAGTAACCGAAGCAACTGCCACTCAGGCACGCGCACTCTAGACTTAATCTCTAGATGAAGTCTATCTATCACAAGCCCCAAGAGTTAGCGAGGTCTCTCCGTCTACTGCTCTTGGGGCTTATATTATGTGGAGCTGTCGCTTGCTCCGCACACCACGAGCGAGAGACCATCGCTATCGATACGACATCTCTGCGGCCTGGTAGTCTCATACTGCGTCGTGGCGAGGGGATGCTCTCGACCTTCTTTAGCAAGATAGCCTCCGAGGGGCAGCTCTACAGCCACTGCGGGATCATCGACTACGACTCCACGGGTCAACGCTGGGTCGTATGGCACGCCTATCAGGATAGTTCGCTCGGTGCCGACGGCATCTTCTGCCAGTCGCTAGACAGCTTTGTAATGGAGTCAGAGGCGGTCGCCATCTATCCAGCATTAGCACTAGACAGCTTAGGCTTGCAGAGGATGAGAGCCTACATAGCACTGCATCGCCCTGGGGCGCAGTATCCCAAGAGGTTTGACTCGCACTTTGACCTCAGGGATACGACCACGCTCTACTGCACTGAGTTTGTCGCACTCGCTTACTGCGCCACTGAGCTCCCCGCCTATCAGGTACAGCCGACAGGGCACAATGTAGCGGTCCCCTACACATATTATACGCTCGATGATTTAATCAAAACAGTCAACCCCTTGCACATTCAAAAATAATGCGTACCTTTGCACCAGTTACTAATCACTTATACTAAAGCTAATATGAAGAAGGTATTTGTACTTGTAGCTGCTGTTGCAGCTCTAAGCCTTGTTTCTTGCAACAAGGAGAACCAGAACCAGGACGCTCAGCAGGCTGAGCAGAACCTAGAGAACGCTCAAGAGAACCTTGACGCAGCAGCTCAGGATATGCAGCAGGCTACTGAGGATGCAGCTCAGGTCGCTGTAGACCAGGCTAACGCAGCAGCTGAGGCTACGACAGCAGCTGTAGAGAATGCTACTGACCAGGCTCAGCAGGCAGCTGCTCAGGCTAAGGAGGAGATCAAGAAGTA
>URKO01000223.1 GCA_900548415.1 uncultured Porphyromonas sp. | reverse complement strand
GATAACGAGATCAGCGCGACGTCCTAGACGGAACTGAAGCTGTAGACCAGCGTCGATAGCTGCTGTGTGGTGGAGGTCCTCAAAGGCCTTGTTGAACTTCATGTTGTAACCCACACCTGCAAATGGGATGATGTGGAAGACACGCTTAGCGTTGTAACGGCTGAAGTGGTTGATGATGTCAAACATGAAGTCGTAGTGAGCACCTACGAAGCTTGTCTCGTAGTTCTTCACATCGTTGCCTACCTTATAGTAGGTGTGAGCCTGTGCACCAACTAGATTGAGGCGCGTAGCAAAAGAGGGGGTGTGATACTTGCCCAAAGAGAGCGAGTAAGACATCTGGAGGCGATCCATAAAGGGCTTCTCCTCATTGCCACAAAGGAACTGAGCTCCTACACCACCTTGTAGTGTTAGGAACCAATGATCTGATGCTGCACCGCGCTCAAAGGTTGTCTTGTAGACAGGCTTTGTGCCAGCTTGAGGTGCTACAGTCTCCTGAGCACTCAGCGTTAGAGTCGTTACTCCCAACAAGAGGGAGATCAGAAAGAGCTTTACTTTCATAATTATACTTTGTCTTGTTACTGGTTTGTTTCTGATTAGTTTATAGCATGTTAGTGTATCGCTCGCACCCCAAGAGTACTCTTCGCGAGTACGGAATACATTGCAAAAGTAGTGTTATTTATCGACTTAACCAAATAGCGAGCTAGATAAGCGACCTTTTCACCTACTAAGTTGGCGATTGGCTGTTAGCGATTGGCTGTTAGCTGTTGGCTAGAGATACTAGTGCTACTAGTGCCACTAGAAAACTAGACTCTAACCTCTAATCTCTAACTACTAATCTCTAATCTCCAAAAGCTGTACCTTTGTGGGCCAAGCAGTAGCAGATGACCCCATGTCTCCCACATACCTTCTCATAGATCAGGGTAATAGTCGCCTCAAGATCGCCCTAGCGACCGACGAGCAGCTCTACCCAACACGACTTTACCCCGAGCCTCCCACGAGTGATCAGATACTAGAGCTGATATGTAGCTACCAGTTACCAGCAGAGCCCCTCCTCGCTATCTATAGTTCTGTGGGAAAGAGAGAGGCGCCTTGGCTTGACTCTGTCAAAAGCATCTGCCAACGCTTCGTCACCCTCGACGCAGAGACACCGCTACCACTAGCTGAGATACGGTACGACAGGCAGAGCCTAGGCGTAGACCGCATAGCCAGTGTAGTCGGTGTAGCACGACTCACCTCAGCTCCCGCTCTAATCGTCGACATAGGTACCGCTATCACCTACGACCTACTCCTACCCGAGAGACGCTATATGGGGGGCAACATCTCGCCAGGCCCTGAGTTACGACTACAAGCACTACACGACTACACGGCTCGCCTACCTCGTGTACCTTGGTCGGGGCTCCAGACGAATCTAGACCTATGGCAGCAAGAGCTAGGCGAGCAGACCGATCAAGCTATATGGCTCGGTGTGGCACGAAGCATCGTACACGAGATAGACTCCTATGTAGAAACTCTACACCAGCGCTACCCTAGTCTGGAGGTGTGGATGACGGGAGGATATGCTGAGGATTTTGTCAAGTGGCTAAAATATCCGACCTTTGTAGAGACAAACTTAGTGGAACGAGGGCTGCGTGATATACTACAGTATCAAGTAGCACGTTCTTGTGACAGTTAGTTATCCGTGACTTGCGATGGTCACAGATGCCACTCTCTATTATATAATGACCGCATATATGTCTCGACACATAGCACGCACCACTACCATACTGACGCTCCTAGCGACCATCCTCTTGATGCCAATCGCTCTCTCCGCTCAGAGTAATACCACAGAGTCTCCCTATAGTCGCTTCGGCTTAGGTCGACTAGACAAGCAGACACCCCACGCCCTCAGAGGTATGGGCGGACTGACTACTGCTATACGAGACAATATGATCATCAATCCGGCGAACCCCGCTTCTTACACGGCGGTTGACTCGATGACCTTCCTCTTTGACTTCGGGCTCTCTATGGGGATGAATATGCTCACAGAGGCTGGTAAGCGGGATACTCGTATGGTGGGCAACTTTGACTACGCTACGGCTCTAATACCGCTTGGCAAGCACTTTGCCGCCAGTGCTGGACTCGTCCCCTACTCGACCGTCGGCTATCGCTACGGCACACGCGTCCCCGTACCAGGTGTCCAGGATCACTACGCAGCGCATGCCTACAAGGGGCAGGGCAACCTGCAGGAGGTCTACCTAGGCTTCGCATGGAAGCCCCTCCCCTACTGGTCACTCGGTGTCAACGCCTCCTACCTCTTTGGCAATTTACAGCACGAGCGTCGCATCACATACGATATTAAGGAGAGTCTCAACCCGACCTTCCTCGACAACCTCCGCATCCGCTCTGTGGGTGTACGTATAGGTACTCAGGGGATCATACCACTCTCTACTGAGGGACATCAGATCAACATCGGTCTGACCTACGAGCCTAAGTTACCCATGTGGAGCCGACAGCTCTCTCTCCAGACGGAGGCTATAACAGGAAAAGGGGCTCAGGTCATCCATGCCGACACGATCTCTAGCAAGTCGCTCTTTGCCCGTCCACACGTGGCCAGCGCTGGTATAGCATATCAAATAGAGAGTAAACTTATCGCCGGGGCGGATGTCAAATATAGCAGATGGGGCGAAGCTCTAGCCCACAACCAATCACTGGACTACCAGGGGGTAGACCTGTGGCAAGTGGCTCTAGGCATGTCGTGGGTACCTGACGATCGCTCATCACACTACGGCCAGCGTATAGCTTATCGCGCTGGTCTGCAAGGTGAGAATGCGTACTTACGTATCCCCAACAGCCTAGGGGGCTACAACTCCTACTACCAGATAGGAGCTAATCTGGGACTCGGACTACCACTCGTGGACAAGAGATCACACGTAGACGTAACCCTCGGATACTCCTACCTACGCCCCTCTAGTCGTACAGGACTTGCGGAGCACTATCTGACGCTGGGTGTAGCACTACGCTTTA
>URKO01000222.1 GCA_900548415.1 uncultured Porphyromonas sp. | reverse complement strand
TCTTTCTTTGATAAGTACTTCCAACTTCTTGGCTATATCATCGGATGTTGAAAGCAGTTCCTTATTACCCTAAACACTGCCCACAAACAGAAAAAAGGAGCAGTAAAACTTCAATGATAACAAAGAAGAGTTTAAGTTAAGTCAAAGAAATTGTGCATGTTAGCAATTCAATTATAGATAACTGCGTACTTATGTTGCTGACCTGGAATGTGCGAAGTTAGTCGTATGCGCTGTTAATCTGATTCTGTGTATCTTTGCGCAACTATTGGGACGTTTCGTCTAGACGATGTGCGCTCCCGTCTGCCAGGCTCCCCAAGTAGGGGGCTGACCTACTATTTCTAAATACATGTATGGATAGTCTGCGAGCTTTTCTCAACGAACTCTTCGTAATACCATCGGTGCCTCAATCGATTATTGTGATCTCACTAGTCTCTCTGGTGGGATTGCTCTTGGCTCGTATTCGTATAGCCCGTATTTCACTGGGGGTGACTTTTGTTTTCTTCGTCGGTATCCTGCTCTCTTACTGGGGTATCACGCTAGAGGCGAGGACGCTAGACTTTGCGATGAACTTTGGGCTGATCCTCTTTATCTACGCCCTCGGTCTTCAGGTGGGACCAGCTTTCTTCCCCTCACTCAAGAAGGGTGGCATACGGGACAACATCGACTCGCTCCTCATTGTGCTGGTCGACTTGGCATTCGTCGTGGGGCTCTTTTTCGTCTCGGAGCTACCCATCAGTCAGTGGGTAGGCATCCTGTCGGGTGCTACGACCAATACACCTGCGCTAGCTGCGGCTCAGAGTAGCTTGCCGAGCGTCGGGACTGAGGGGCAAAGCATGCTGGCTGAGATGGCGCTGGCGTGTGCGATCACCTATCCCTTTGGTGTGGTGGGTGTCATACTAGCCCTCTATGTACTCGCCCCCTTAGCCAAGAAACGTGCCAAGGGGCAGTCTGATGATGAGGAGCATGCAGCTTTCTTTAGCGAGTACGAAGTGAAGAATATGGGGGTGGTCGGCAAGACTATCTCGGAGGTTTCACGGGTTGCTGAGACGCCTTTTGTGATCAGTCGTATATGGCGTGACGGTAAGGCGCTGTCTCCTGACTCCTCGACACAACTACTAGAGGGTGATCGCCTGCTGATCGTTTCGGACGAGCGGGAGGTGCCTCGGCTGGAGCTATTCTTTGGTAAGAAGGTGGAGAAGGATTGGAACCGCTCCGACATTGACTGGGATAGTGTGGATCAGAGTCTCGTATCGAGGCGACTCGTACTCACACGTAAGGAGTACAACGGCGTGCGCCTTAGTGCTTTGCACCTGCGCAATGACTACGGGGTCAATGTGACACGCATCGATCGTGCGGGCATCGAGCTGCTCACCTCGCCAGACCTGCACCTACAGCTGGGAGACCGTATGACCGTGGTGGGTACCAAGGAGGCTACCGATGCTGTTGCAGCAAAGATTGGCAACGAGATCAAGGACTTGGATGCTCCCAACTTGTTGGGGCTTTTCATCGGCCTTTTCATCAGCGTTTTCGTTGGTATGATACCTTTCTATATCCCTGGTGTGAGCTTGCCTATACGACTGGGGCTGGCTGGTGGCGGTATCATCATCGGTATCCTCATGGGAGCCTTCGGGCCTCGTATGCATGTGACCACTTACATCACCAATAGTGCTAGTCTGCTGGTGCGACAGCTGGGACTGATCCTTTATCTGGGCTGTCTGGGACTCTCGTCGGGTGCTGGCTTCTTTGACATCCTCTTTAGCACACGTGGCTTGGTATGGCTCGGCTATGGTGCCTTGCTGACGGTGCTCCCGATCCTGCTGGTCGGCTGGTATATGCTACGTCGCAAGCGGGGTGACTACGCTACCATGTGTGGTGTGGTGTGTGGTAGCATGGCGAACCCGATGGCTCTGGAGGTGGTCGGCGACAGGCTGAAGGGCAGCAGACATACGGTCGCTTACGCCACGGTTTATCCGCTCGGCATGTTCGTCCGTATCATCACCGCACAGCTACTCATCTTACTCTTTGTATAGCTTATGACAGACACTATAGATACCGCTGAGGCACTCTCGCCTGATCGCCACAAAGGTGAGACGGGGCTCTTGCGTACGGAGCATCTAGTGAAGCGCTACCGCAGTCGTACCGTGGTCAACGATGTCTCTATAGAGCTACGCCAAGGGGAGATCGTCGGACTGCTAGGCCCTAATGGTGCGGGCAAGACGACCACTTTCTATATGACGGTGGGACTGGTCGTACCTAATGGGGGCAAGATATTTCTCAATGAACAGGATATTACGAAGCTCCCGGTCTATCAGCGCGCCCGTCTCGGGATCGGCTATCTAGCGCAGGAGGCTTCGGTCTTTAGAAAGCTTTCGGTAGAGGACAATATCAAGGCGGTGCTAGAGATGACACCACTCACACCGGAGCAGCAGCACGAGAGACTGGAGACACTGCTCGATGAGTTTGGACTTCACAAGGTACGCACCAATCAGGGTAATAGACTCTCGGGAGGTGAGCGCCGGCGTGTCGAGATAGCTCGCTGCCTTGCTATCGATCCTAAGTTTATCATGCTCGACGAGCCCTTTGCAGGTGTCGACCCGATTGCTGTGCAGGACATACAGTCTATCGTAGCTAAGCTCAAGCAGCGCAACATCGGCATCCTGATCACCGATCATAATGTCAACGAGACGCTCAGCATCACTGATCGTGCCTATCTGCTCTTTGAGGGCAAGGTGCTCTTTCAGGGTACGGCCGAGCAGCTCGCCGAGAACGCTCTCGTGCGTGAGAAGTACCTCGGACGCGACTTTGTCTTGCGTCGCAAGAGCTTCGCTGATCTATAGCCTTTGGCCCTATTGTTGTGATGACAATAGGCACTGGTGACGCTCTATTGAATAGAAATAGTTATCTTTGCGGGTAGCAACACGGTCGACTAGCTTCTATCGGATAGGAGAGAGTCCTCATTGTTGCACCTTTTGCGCAATCAATTCACACAACACACACATAATACGATAT
>URKO01000221.1 GCA_900548415.1 uncultured Porphyromonas sp. | reverse complement strand
TATTTTTCCAAGGCTGGAAAGTTTTTGGAAACCTGTAGAGGAGGTTCCTTATTGACAAAGTAGGATAGACACCCCCCTGTGTGAGCTTTAGAGCAAGCTTATGACTTGAGATGTGGAGGGGGGAGGGGCTAGTCGAAGGCGTTCCAGCCCTGAGCTTTGAGTTCGTGCTCGGCACGATCGGTCGAGACCCAGCGGCACCCCTCGGAGGCCTCCGTAGCGTGTCCTATGATAGAGACCCCCTCGATGGCCGATACTTGCCCGACCTGTGCTAGTGGCACGGTGAAGAGGAGCTCGTAGTCCTCACCTCCATTGAAGGCTGCCGTGATGGGCGACATATTCATCTCTTCGCAGAGAGCTATCGTCTCACGATCGAGAGGGAGTCGATCCTCAAAGACTCGCACCCCCACCTGTGATCGCTCTGCTATGTGGAGCAACTCGGAGCTCAGGCCGTCGCTGATGTCTATCATCGCTGTCGGCGTGACTCCCTGCTCGGCTAGCTTGCCACGCAACCAGCGCTGTGCTGACGGCATGAGCTGACGCTCGATCAGGTATTCGTATCCCTCGAAGTGTGGCTCAAACTCTTCTGTCGGTGCACTGAGGAAGGTGCGGTGCTCTCGCTCTAGTAGTTGGAAGCCCATGTAGGCTGCACCTAGATTGCCCGTGACGCAGATGAGGTCGTTGGGCTGAGCGCCAGAGCGCAGGACAGCCTCTCCCTTGGGGACAGATCCTAGGCATGTGATGCTGATGGCAAGCCCGTTTTGCGAGGCGCAGGTATCTCCACCGACTAGGTCGACGTGGTAGTGCTGGCACGCTAGCTCGATACCTTTGTAGAGCTCTTCGATCATCTCGGTGGTGTACTTTGCTGAGATGCCTAGAGAGACGGTGATCTGCTGGGGGGTGCCGTTCATGGCGCAGATGTCGGAGACGTTGACCACGACCGCTTTGTAGCCTAAGTGCTTGAGCGGCATGTAGGTCATGTCGAAGTGTATCCCCTCGAGGAGCATATCGGTCGTGACCAAGAGCTCTTCGTCAGGCTGCATCTGTAAGATAGCTGCGTCGTCTCCCACAGCCATGCGGACACGGTCGGGAGATGTAATGTCAAACTGCTCGGTGAGCTTACGGATTAGTCCAAACTCTCCCAAGTCAGAGATCGGTGTATTCATAGATTATTCTTTTTCCTCGTTCCCCTCTTGCTCCTCTTTTTGCGCTTGCTCTGATGTGAACTGAGCTATATGGCTCATGACTAACTCGCGCAGATCTTCCTCTCCGTGAGACCTGAAGCGCACCTGTATAGGTAGTCGGAGAAATCGCTCACGTAGCTCAGGACTCATATAGGACTCAAGCTCGAAGATCTTGACAGCGTCCTTGTCGGTACAGAGGAAGACGACCTCTGAGCCACGCACTAGGTAGTCTGTCAAGAGGTTTTCCCACGTGGTGACATTGCGCCTAGAGTAGTGATGATGATCTCCGTAGGGGAGTGTCACCACACGTGAGAAGCCTCGCTCTACATAAGCAAAGAACTCATCAGGATGTGAGATCCCAGAGATGGCGATGACCACCGCATTGGTGTCTATCTTGGTGGGCTCTGCATCTCTTCGGAAGATGGGTACGGGATCCTCATACTTAACCTCGCTAAAGAGGAGCTTCTGATGTGGGTAGAGATCTAACCGGCGCTCCGTAAAGGTGCAGTCTATCGGCTTGAGTAGGGTAGGACACTTGGTCACGACCACTACATTGGCACGATAGCGTGCACGTGCAGGCTCACGCAGGCGTCCGGCGGGGAGCAGCACGTCATCCGTCATGAGTCGATTGTAGCTAGACAGAAGGATCGAGAGCGAGGGCTGCACAGAGCGGTGCTGGAAGCCATCGTCCATCAAGATCACATCGGGGCGCTGCGAGTAGGGCTGATTGACTAGGTAATTGATCGCTCGCACACGGTTGCCATCTACGACGATCTGGATCTTGTCGCCAAACTTACGTAGGAGCTGTGCTGGCTCGTCACCTATGCGACTGGCACTATCGCCCAGCTCGGCGACCTTAAGCCCAAAAGACTTGCGTCTGTAGCCACGCGAGACGATAGCTATACGCAGATCGCCCATGAGCATCCGTATGAGATGCTCTATCATCGGGGTCTTGCCCGTACCTCCTACCGCTAGATTGCCTACACAGATGATGGGTATGGGGAAGGTGTGACTCTTCAGACGCCCCATATTGTAAAGGCTATTGCGTAGCGACACGCCCACTCCATAAATACCTGAGAGCGGTAATAGCCATCTATTGATCTTGGGTGTCTGATCCATACTGTGCAGGAGTCGAGAGGGTAGTCCGTATTGCTCTGAGAGACTAGATATCTACTACTAGCGGTAGACGAGCTTGAAGTCCTGACATAGCGCGTAGCTCACGCAGCTGATCGATGTAGCGGATCTCGTCTTCGGTAAACCATGAGGTCATCAGCTTCATACGTACAGCTTGTGTCGATGCGCTAAATAGTTCTTGGAGTACATTGACCGCACGTCTTGAGTAAGTGATATGGTAAGTGTCATATCCAGCCTGTGCAGCTGCATAAGCGACAGCGTCTTGCAGACCTCCCAGCTCATCGACGAGACCTAGCTCCAATGCCTGAGCACCGGTCCATACGCGTCCCTGAGCGATGGAGTCGACCTGATCTCTAGTCATGCCACGACCCTCGGAGACACGCTTGAGGAAGAGTTCGTAGCCACGATTGACATACTGCTGGAAGAGCGCACGCTCCTCGTCTGTCCATGGACGATCGAGAGCACCTAGGTCAGCGTGCTGAGCTGTCTTGACCACATCTTGGTGTACGCCGATCTTGTTGGCGAGCTTGGTCGCATTAGGCACAACGCCAAAGATACCGATAGAGCCCGTTATCGTCGAGGGCTCTGCAAAGATGTAGCTAGCGCCCGAAGACATATAGTAACCACCCGAAGCGGCGTAGTCGCCCATTGAGACAACGACAGGCTTGTTTTGACTAGCCTTATGGACTGCGTACCAGAGCTGCTCGGAGAT
>URKO01000220.1 GCA_900548415.1 uncultured Porphyromonas sp. | reverse complement strand
ATGGGGCATTTGCGGCAGGTGGGCTTCGCTGCGCCGTAGCGGCAACGGTCTAGTCGCCGTGTGGCGTACTCGAGTAGCTCGCGACAACTGTCGCAGAGCGTTTCATTACCCTCTTTCTTCCTGCAGTAGAGCTGGATCATTTGCCGAATGACCTGCTGCTCCTCTGCGATGCGTCCCTGTCCCATACTACTTGCCGATGCAGAAGTGGGAGAAGATGTAGCCGAGCACCTCGTCGGAGGTGATGGAGGCGCCTGTGACGAGGCCGATCTCTTCGATAGCCTCACGGAGATAGGGGGTGATGAGGTCGCTGGTCAAGCCGTTGTGGAGTCCCTCGGAGACTAACTCTAAGGCATGACTTGCCCTGGTGAGCGCCTCGTAGTGGCGTAGGTTGTAGAGTATCACGGTCTCTTCATCGCTGTGGAGGGGCTGGGCAGTGGTGACCATAAGCTCTTCGAGAGCTTCGATGCCCTCAGCGGCTCGTGCTGAGATAGCCAGCGGAGGGGTGGTGTGCCGTTTGTCCGTGATGCGCTGTAGCTGTTCGGAGCAGAGGCTGAGCCAGTCCGTAACCTCACGCTCGGTGAGTAGATCCCGCTTGTTGAGCAGGAGCATAAGGGTACTGTCGGGGGAGGTGAGCGGCAGGAGTTCACCGAGTTGTGTCTCTAGCTCGTCCCACGTGGGTAGGGGCGGGGCGATAACCCAAAGGATGAGCCGTGCCGAGGAGATCTGCTGGTAGCTGCGCTCGATGCCTAGTTGCTCCACGAGGTCGGTCGTCTGGCGCAGGCCAGCGGTGTCGATGAGCCGGAAGAGTGTACCGCGAATGGTTAGTCGCCCCTCGACGGTGTCTCGGGTGGTGCCGGGGATGTCGCTGACGATGGCTCGCTCGTGTTGGAGGAGGGCGTTGAGGAGACTGCTCTTACCTACGTTGGGTGCGCCAATGATAGCGGTCGGGATGCCCTGTTGGAGTTCTTGCCCCGTGGTGAAGCTTTGCGTGAGCAGGCGAAGCTGGTGCTGTATCGTAGCTAATGTTTCAACTAAAGTGGAGCGATCGGCAAAGGCGACATCCTCTTCGCTAAAGTCTAGCTCCAGCTCGAGGAGACCGGCGAAGCGTAGGAGCGTCGCTCGCAGTTCGTTGAGCAGATGACTGAGCCTGCCGGTATGCTGCTCCATAGCCATCTTGTGCTGTGTGGCAGTGGTCGCAGCGATGAGGTCGGCGACCGCCTCTGCCTCGGCGAGGTCTAGCTTGCCATGCGCCAAGGCACGACGGGTAAATTCGCCTGGGTCGGCCATACGGCACCCCTCTTGCTGAGCGATCCACTCCAGTATGGAGCGTACGATGAAGGGGGAGGCGTGGCAGGAAAGCTCAACGACCTCTTCGCCAGTGTAGGAGTGTGGGGCGGCAAAGTAGGTGGCTACGACGAGGTCTATGAGTTGTCCGTCAATTCGCAGTCCAGCGGTCGTGGCTTCACGAGGCGCGAGCCTTTTGCCAAGAAGCGTCTCAGCGATTTGCGGGGCTAGGCTCCCTGAGATGCGTATGACGGCAAGCCCTCCGCCTAGGGCAGTGGCCGGTGCGCAGATCGTTTCGCTCAGATCATGTATCATGAGGGCAGGGCTCCTAGTAGCTGAGCCACGGTGGCTCCCGTCGTGGGGATGGTGAGCTCAGGTGCTATGTAGCTGAGTGGCTGCAGGACGAAGGCTCGCTCACACATACGAGGGTGCGGGATGGTGAGTTCAGGCGTGGTCACGACACACTGGTCGTAGAGCAGGATGTCTAGGTCTATGACTCGGTCGGAGTAGATGCCGTCGTGCGACTTGTGCAGTCGCCCCATCTCACACTCGATCTCCTGAAGCTGTGCTAAAAGCTCTGCTGGCGTCGCTGTCGTGTGAACGGCCACGACGCTATTGAGGAAGAGATGCTCCGAAGCGAAGCCCACGGGGCGAGTCTCTACAAAGGGGGCTATACTGTAGATCTGGAGCCCACGAAGGCGCATTCGCCTGATCGCCTCTAGCAACTGATGACGAGGCTCGTCAAGGTTGCTACCGAGGGCTATGTAAGCAGTAGGCATAGGTGCGACAGTGAGAGAGTCTTAGCGGGATCCTTTAGTCCATAATGAGGAGCGCATCCCCGTAGCAGCCGAAGCGGTACTTCTCCTTGACCGCTACATTCATCGCATTCATCACATTCTTCTCCCCGCCCATGGTGGCGGCGCACATGAGGTTGATGCTCTTTGGCGCATTGAAGTTGGTCAGCATAGCGGTCGGCAGGTGAATGTGGTAAGGCGGATAGATAAACTCATTGGTCCAGCCACTGAACTCCTTGAGGTAGCCGTCTGTGCTGACGCCCGTCTCGAGAGCTCGCATGACGGTCGCTCCGACAGCCACTATCTGCGCATTGTCGTCGCGTGCTTGGTTGACGATGTCGCAGCACTCGATGGGGATGTACATCTCTTCGTTTTCCACCTTATACTTGCTGATCGCCTCTACCTCAATCTCTTGATAGCTAGAGAGGTTGTGGTGCAGTGTGAGGAAAGCAAGGTTGCACCCCTGCAGGCGTAGCTTGTGCAGGATAATGTCGCTGAAGTGCAGGCTCGCTGCGGGAGCGCAGACGGCGCCGATATGCTTGGCGAAAACACTCTGATAACGCTCTAGGTCGCTAGGCTCAGCGGGTCGCTTGATCTCCGCGGGTAGTGGCGCTTCGCCTAGACTGTACAGATCCTTGAGGAAGTCTTCGTGAGAGCCGTCGTAGAGGAAGCGTAGGATACGACCGCGCGAGATGGTGTTGTCTATAACCTCAGCGACCAGCACGGGGGCACCGCCCTCCTCGCCAAACTCGAGCTTGTTGCCGATGCGGATCTTGCGAGCTGGATCTACGAGGACATCCCATAGACGCAGGGAGTCGTTGAGCTCACGCAGGAGGAAGACCTCGATCTTCGCCTGGTTCTTCTCCTTCAGACCATAGAGCCTGGCGGGGAAAACCTTCGTATCGTTGAAGACAAAGGTGTCTTTCTCGCCAAAGTAGTCGAGTATGTCCACAAAGTTCTTATG
>URKO01000219.1 GCA_900548415.1 uncultured Porphyromonas sp. | reverse complement strand
ACGTATAAATAGTGGTTCAAGATACTCCTCTCGTGACAAACAAGGCACTCCTTTACTTTAAGGCGGTCTGTAGGAAGTCCGTAGAGTCTGCACGATGTTGCGCCATCGTCTGCGCTATAGCTTTTACATCGTAGAGCTGAGGCGAGCTGACTAGTTCGTACGCTCCCTCCTGATGGCTCTCCAAGCCGAAAACCTTGATAAGCGAGTCAAAGCGACTGCAACCACCACGGTTATTGACGATAGCGACAAAAGGCTTGCCAAAGATGAGCGAGAAGGCCACTCCATGGAAGGAGTCTGTCACCACGCACCGAGCGTTGAGGATACCCTCGAGCCACGCCTCTACGGGAGGTAAGATGCACGCCTCCAGACTCCCGCCTCGTGCGGTCCAGTGCCGCCACGGTGAGAAGAGTCGGCAGGTAGTATGCTGCGCCTCTGCTACCTGCTGGGCCAGCTCCTCCTTATGTGGTGTGTCGGTAAGCATATAGGCGAAGACCTCGCTCGAAGGCTCCATCTGCAATCCTAATAGGTCGATATACTCATCCCTCGTGAGGAGCATCGTCGGGTCTAGCACCCACTGTGCTGAAGCACCAAACCGCTGCTCCAAAATCGGTAAAGCAGAGTGCTCACGCACGGAGATCGCCACAAAGCGGCTCAAGAGATCGCTGTAAAGAGCCGTTCGCTCGGGAGCAATGTCGATCGGATCCACTCCAAAGGAGGCGGCATAGGCGATGCGTCGCACATCGTCTGTCTCGGGAATAAAGCGAAAGAAGTAGTCGTCGAGCATCGGGACGAACGCCTGTCGCCACACCTGATCACTCCCCACAATATAAGCATGGGCGGGCTGCTGGCGGTAGTACTCCCGTAGCTCTGTGTCACTGCGGAGTGGTGGCGAGAGCGTGATGTGCTGCTCTACGAAGCGTGCTGTGTGCTGCAGTACAGTACGCTCCGCCCGCTTAGACTGGTCGTAGGGTATATGCTTTAGTGCTAGGAGTCGTGACTTAGCCCATCGCCTTAGCGGAGAGCGTCGGTCGAAGGGGATGTCTAGCGTTACAGGCTCATAACCCATCTTACGCAAGGCTTGCTGCAATGCATACGCCTGCATGATACCGCCATAGTTAGCCCCTAGGGGGTGCGTCAGTATGTGGATCCGTTTTGTCGTCATTTTGCTTAGTCTAGTCAGTCGTTTGGGGCCTGTCGCCTTTTGGAGAGATGCAGATAGCCCCTGACGAGTTGTCTCTCTTCGGCTGTCAGCGAGAGTGCTAGGATCACTACGGCACATAGCCCTCCGAGTAAGATCGAGGCTACCAAGAGCCCCCAGATAGAGCCCGCATAGGGGAGTAGGTGCCGATAGAGGTAAGCTCCTAGTAGCATGACGATGGTCGGTGGTAAGATGGGTAGCACCACACGCTTGAGGTAGTAGCCGACGCCTAGCGCATGATACTTATAGGAGAGTGCCAGTCGCACCGCCAGGCACGATATAGAGACTACTATATTAATGTATACCGAGTACTCTGGAGGGGCACCCAGCCAAAAGGCGAGCATAGAGAGCGGTAGGATCATGATGATCATCCCCCCGACCAACACTTGGTAAGTGCGCACACGTCCTGTCGCTTGGATGCCTGTCATCAGCGCTCCCGAGAGACTCTCTATGAGCATTACGATGAGCGTCAGCTGGAGCAGTAGCGAAGCATACGCAGGCGGCTTGACCAACCATAAGCGCAGCAGTAGATCGAGGTCTAGTGCAAAGGGTATTACCACGCAAAGCATCAGCAGGTAGGAGATCTTAGCACTGGCGCAAATGAGCTTGTGGAGGTAGCCATACTCGGCAGCCGCGTACGACTTGATGATCTGCGGATTAGCCGCCATCTGGTAGTTATTAGAAAAGCTAATCAGCGCACTGCGTACCGAGTTGACAATGCCAAAAGCAGCGTTCAGCAGTGGTCCGAAGAAGTAGTTGTAGACGATGTTGATACCCTGCGTCTGCGCCACAGCAGCTAGATTGCCAAAGAGATTCCACCCCGAGTAGGCAAGTATCTCGCGATAGGCAGACCGGTCTCGTACCCAGCGGAAGTGTACCTGACGAAAGAGTCGTCTCGTGCTCCCCACATAGCAGAGTGCCATCACGCCGCTGACGGCAAGAAGTAGGATCGGGTAGAGGAGGAGTTGATCGCCAGCATAGCTCTTGAGGAGCAGCACGGTACCAAGCCGCAGAGCGATGTCTACGATGCTGAGCAGGGCAAAGAGATTCATCCGCTCGTGTGAGACGATGAGGCTCTGAAACGGAGTGAGCAGCATATTGACCACAAAGGTCCCCAAGGATATAAAATAGATCCACAGTGCCACCGTCATACGTTCGGGCGGTGCCACAAGGTTGTTGGGTACGTACCATAGACCGAAAGGGATGGCGATAGCGCATACGAGCAAGACCAGCAGTAACTGGACTACGATCGAGACACTGTAGATGCGTCCTACGCCTGGGTAGTTGCCTCGGCCCAGTTCGTAGGAGTAGAAGCGCTGTGTCGCGGAGACCATCGCTCCATTGATAAAGCCAAAGGCCGTCACCAAGCTCCCCACCACCTGGTAGATGCCGAAGTCCTCCACGCCGAGTGCTGCCAGGAGAACACGGGAGATGTAGAGGGAGAGAAGGGTGACCACCGCCATGCGCACAAAGAGAAAGAGCGTATTGCGAGCGATACGCTGTGAGCGAGACGACGGCATGTGCCCATCGGTAGTCTTGTCGTGTAGATCTTGTGCCATAGGATCTGCTGAGCAGTAAGGTGCGACTCATCAGTGACAGCCACACCGATACAAAGGTAGTGAAATCACACAATCAGCCACCGCCCCGCCACTTCGCCTTTAGGGCCGACGCATTATATACGATGAGTTCATCTACCGCTATATGCCTCGCTTGTCGCTCAAGTGTAGCTCCTGACAGAGCGATTATGATGCGTCGACACGGGTTGGGCAAATTCAACGCTGAGTCGTTACAATAATTTAGAGCTGGCTACGTATAGAAACGGCACTCTGTCGGGGAAAAGTGATTTCCACGTGGGGATTT
>URKO01000218.1 GCA_900548415.1 uncultured Porphyromonas sp. | reverse complement strand
AAAAAGGCCCAGGCAGAGCCAGACATCCCCACTACGACCAGTGCTTCACAGCTCAACGTCGTGGGACGTATAGAGCTGGACAAACACAACAATCCCGTCTCAGCCTCTACGGGCAAAGCCTCTGCGGCTACTCAGGAGGAGCCTGCTAAGACGAAGGCTGCAGCTAAGACTAGCAAGGCCAAAAGCACAACGACCTCTAAGCAAAAGGAGGCTACACCGGAGGAGCCTGCCAAGACGAAGGCTAGCACGACAACCGAGCAGCCGAAGGCTACTACGCCAGCCAAAGAGACTAAGGAGACCAAGAAGGCTCCCGAGACTAAAGAGACAAAGGCCGAGACTAAGCCCGCAGAGAGCCCTAAGTCTTCTGAAAAGGCTTCGTCTAAGGAGCCCGAGGGCGACACTTCTAAGGAGTCCACACCTATTGCTGCTAAGACCCCTGCACAGACAGAGGCTAAGCCAGTAGCTGCTAAGCCTGAGCCGGCCAAGGAAGAGCCGAAGCAGAAAGCTGCCGAACAACCAGCCTCTACCGCACCAGCGCCAGCAGCCCAAGAGCCAGCCGTCAAGGAGGCTCCCGCAGCGAAGCCCCAGGCAGAGACGCCCACCGAGGCTCCTACCGAGACCAAAGGTAAGGATGCGACCGAGATCTTCCGCATTGCTAAGAAAGAGGACGAGCCACAGCTCAAGGTGGTCGGCAAGATCGACCTCAGTAGCTTTAGCACCTCTCGCTCTCGCAAGTCTAGCAAGGACAAAGAGAGCAATCGTCGCAAGCGCAAGCGCATCTCCTCAGGAGCTGTCGATGTCAAGAGCGAGGGTGCCAAGATACAGGACGACCGCTCAGGCAAGAAGGGCGATCGCACAGCAGCTCCACAGCGAGGTGAGCGCGGAGGGCGCAATGAGCGTCGCACTGGACGTAAGAGCAAGCGTCAGGAGCCCGTCTTGACTCCCGAGGAGCAGGACGAGCTAAGAGCTAAGCAGGTCAAGGAGACACTAGCACGGCTCAACAACAAGCAGTCTGTCTTCGGACGTGCGGCTAAGTCTAGACGAGAGAAGCGCGAGGCACGTCGTGCCGAGTTTGAGCGTGAGCAGGAGCTCTCCACGCAGGACGAGAAGGTACTCAAGCTGACCGAGTTCGTCACCGTCAGCGACCTGGCCAACATGATGAACGTGCCCGTCACCGACGTCATCTCCACCTGTATGAGTATCGACATGATGGTGTCGATCAATCAGCGTCTCGATGCTGAGACGATCAATATCGTTGCCGAGGAGTTTGGCTACGAGACCGAGTTCGTATCGGCCAACGTCGTCGAGGCTATCACCGCCGACGAGGAGCCTGACAAGCCTGAGGATCTAGAGCCTCGTCCACCCGTCATCACCATCATGGGTCACGTAGACCACGGTAAGACGTCGCTACTCGACTGCATCCGTCGTTCGGACGTTACCGCAGGCGAGGCGGGCGGTATCACGCAGCACATCGGTGCGTACAATGTAACCCTCTCCGATGGTCGTCGCCTCACCGTCCTAGACACACCTGGTCACGAGGCCTTTACCGCTATGCGTGCTCGTGGTGCGCAGATTACAGATATTGTCGTCATCGTCATTGCGGCAAATGACGCCGTGATGCCTCAGACCATCGAGGCGCTCAACCATGCGAGTGCCGCCGGCGTGCCGATCATCTTTGCGATCAATAAGATCGATGTCAACGGAGCCAACCCCGATAAGATCCGCGAGCAGCTCGCTGGTATGAACTACCTCGTCGAGGATTGGGGTGGTAAGTATCAGGTACAGGAGATCTCGGCCAAGAAGAATATCGGCATCCCCGATCTACTAGACAAAATCTTCCTCGAGGCAGAGCTCCTCGAGCTTAAGTCCAATCCTCATCGTCGTGCCTCAGGCTCGGTCATCGAGTCTTCACTAGACAAGGGCAAGGGTTACCTCGCCTCCGTCTTGATCCAGCGAGGCACCCTCCACATCGGAGACTACATCCTAGCTGGTAGCTACTACGGACGTGTCAAGGCTATGTACAACGAGTACAACAAGCGTGTCGACACAGCGGGGCTATCCACGGCCGTCTCTATCCTCGGCTTCAACGGCGCACCGACGGCTGGTGACGACTTCAACGTCATGGAGAGCGAGCAGGACGCACGTGAGCTAGCGGTCAAGCGTGAGCAGTTGCAGCGTGAGCAAGGCTTGCGTACGCAGAAGATGCTCACCCTCGACGACATCGGTCGTCGCATAGCTGTGGGCAACTTCCAGCAGTTTAACCTCATCATCAAGGGTGACGTGGACGGTTCCGTACAGGCACTGGCCAACTCCCTCATCGAGCTCTCGACGAAGGAGATCCAGGTGAGCGTCATCCATCAGGGTGTCGGTCAGATCACCGAGTCAGACATCCAGCTGGCTACGGCATCAGACGCTGTGATCATCGGCTTCCAGGTTCGTCCTAGTGCCCAGGCCCGCAAGCTCGCCGAGCAGGAGGGCGTCGAGATCCGCACCTACTCCATCATCTACGATGCTATCGAAGATGTGCGCGACGCGCTCGAGGGCATGCTCTCGCCAGACATCCGCGAGCAGGTCACGGCCAATCTGGAGGTGCTGCAGACCTTCAAGGTCAGCAAGATCGGCACTATCGCAGGCTGTATGGTCACCGATGGCAAGATCAAGCGTACCGACAAGGTGCGTGTCATCCGCGACGGTGTGGTCATCCACACAGGCGAGCTCGAGTCGCTCAAGCGTTTCAAGGACGAGGCCAAGGAGGTGGTCTCAGGTCTTGAGTGCGGTATCAATATCAAGAACTACAACAACCTGGAGGTGGGCGACATCATCGAGTCCTTTGAGGAGATCGAGGTTCGGCGCAAGCTCTAGTCCCCTACCCCAATACATTTGTCTAAGTGGCGACTGCTTCTCACGGAGGAGCAGCCGCCACTTTTCTTTTGTCTCATCCCCAGCCTTGACTAGTGCCATACGGGTGAAACTGTAGTGCCAGCAGGAGGAAACAGAAAGGAGAGGCGATTTATTGTTACCTTTGTGGTAGGAGACTGTTGCCATAGCCTCCGCTGGAGACTGTTGCAAAAGTCAACAGTCTCACAATCTTGCTTGCAAGATTGTCCTGAC
>URKO01000217.1 GCA_900548415.1 uncultured Porphyromonas sp. | reverse complement strand
AGGTCACCATAGCCCCAAGTAGAGGAGCCGAGGATGAGGAGGTCGTACTCCATAGCAGACTCTGGCGTAGCATTAGCTACGTTGTGCACGTCAGCTGCATCAATTCCTAGTAGCTGGGCAACCTTATCTGCGATGCCCTCGACATGGCCCGTAGAGGAGCCGAAATATAGTCCGGTTTTCTTCATTGCTTTGAAACATTATGTTGGTATTTCTATCTGCAAAGGTAGACGCTATCTCTGCGCCCGTCAATACCTTAACCTAGGTAAAATGAACCTCTCACACGGCTCCCCTACTCCCCCACTCTAGCCACACGACACACCTATGAGCGAGCCATAGCGTGCTAGCAGAGTGCTGCACAGATGCGATCACACCAAACCAAGCCTTCGTGGGTAAGACGCAAGTGATCATCGGCGGAGTGGGTGAGTAGACCCTGCTTGATCCACGGGGTGGCACGCTCCATAAGCGGGGCTCCTTGCAACATGGGTCGACGGAGGTCTATACCACAACTAGTGCGCAGCCCCAGCATGATGCACTCCTCGTATAGCTCAGTCTGTGTGAGCCACTCCTCATCAGCTATGGGGAGTGTGTCCTGCTGCAGTCGCTCTATATATAGGTGTATGTCGGAGAGATTCCACCAGCGATGCCCCGCCATGTAGCTATGTGCGCTAGGGCCTAGCCCCAGATAGGGCGTACCGTCCCAATAAGCACTGTTGTGCTGAGAGGCAAAGCCAGGGAGGGCCCAGTTGGACAATTCGTAGTGCGTAAAGCCTGCCTCCCGACAAGCTGCTACCAGCGCATAGTACTGCGTCACATAGGTCTCCTCGCTCGAGGGGATCACCGCTCCGCGCTCCCGCATACGATCCAGCCGTGTGCCACGCTCGTAGGTCAGGCCATAGGCCGAGAGGTGCGTCACGGGCAGTGTCAAAGCATGCGCCAAGCTCTCGGACCAGTGCTGCTCATAACCCTTAGGTAGTGCGAAGATCAGATCGATGCTCACATTGCTAATGCCCGCCTGTCGTATATAGCTGATCGCCAGCTCGGCTTGTGTAGCAGAATGTCGGCGATGTAAGAAGCGTAGCGTCTCATCGCTCCAGCTCTGCACACCTAGGCTGATGCGGTTGAAGCCCAGCTGCGCTACGCCCCTAGCCCACTCAGGCGACACATCTTCGGGGTTTGCCTCGATGGTGATCTCGATCGTTCCATCTAGCGACCACAGCGAGCGGATATGCAGCATCAGTCGCTCTAAGAGCGGGAGCGGAAGGCTACTAGGCGTCCCTCCGCCCAGGTAGATGGTACGAGGAGCTGTAGCCCACTGCTCACGATCGTGGTAGATCGTCAGTTCACGGCAGAGAGCCTCCACGAAGGCACTCTGTAGCGACAAGTCGCTCTGCGAGTAAAAGTCGCAGTAGATGCACCGTGTGGGGCAAAACGGGATGTGCAGGTAGAGCCCCCACATACTACTTCTTTAGCTCATCGGAGTTGTAGTAGAGTGCGCCAGCAGAGAGCTGGCCAGTATGTCCGCTGAAGACAGTCGGCTCTATAAAGAACTCGATCAAGACATCCTCTGGCAGGAAGTCTCGCGAGATGGTTGCCGAGCGACCTGAGAGGTTTTGTCCTAGTAGCACCAGAGGGCAGTCGAGATGCGACCCGTAGAGGCGATAGTAGAGATTGAAGGTGTGCCCCGTCGGCTCCTGAAGGTCATAGCCCCACGAGATAGTCAGCAGATCATCTTGATCTACGATCTCCTCGATCTGTGCCATACCAAAGGGGATGCGAGGCTCTGCTCCGAAGGCGGGACGACGTGTCGGCAAGAGGAGCTGATCCTGACGCTCTGCGGGTAGCTGATCGTACATCTGCAAGAACTGCTCAGCGCGGTAGTAGCTCACCCCTGAGAGACCATAATGAGCCACCGTGTCGAGCTGATTGTAGATGTCTTGTAGCTGCCAGCGCGAGTTGTCATAAAGCCGATAGACGCCTAGTCCAGCTACGACTGGTCCGTGAGGAGCGATGCGCTTAGCCCAGTCTGCTATGTAGTAGTTGAAGTGCCCATCCTTGTAATAAATCATCGGCACGATAAAGTCCACGATGCCTCGCTGAAACCATACGAGCGGATCTTGCGACACATCATTCTTGCAGAAGTAGCCCCCAGGAGCTGGCTTGGGTAGCTGCTCATACTTGCCGATGCAAGCTGTAGAGAGTGCCACCTCAGGAGCCACCTCTTGCAGCGTGCGGTGCAGCGTGTCTATCATGGCTGTCACATTCGCCTCGCGCCACTCCATACGGGGGAGTCGATTAGGGTTCATGCGCTGATAGCTCTTGAGGTCGTCAAACTTCTTGGGCCCATCAGGATATCGGATATAGTCTAGGTGTACGCCATCTACATCATAGCGCGTGACTAAATCGCGTACCAGCTGCGCCATGTGGGTACGTACGGCAGGCTGCGCGGGGTCCATAAACCAAGCGTTGCCCTGTCGGAGACACATCTCAGGATGCGCGGCGTAGAAGCCTTTACCCTGCTTAGCCAGCGAGCGCACATGATCATTCGTACCTAGCGGATAGACTACCATCCAGGCATGTACACTCATACCGCGATGATGACACGCATCGATAGCGTACCGAAGGGGATCGTAGCCACTGGGTAGCGCACCCGTCTTGCTGACCGTAGGCGAGAGCGGCTCGAGACTGCTTGGATAGAGCAGATCACCACGCAGACGCACCTGTAGGAAGACCGTATTGATCCCCGCCTGCACAAAAGCATCTAGCATCTTGTCGAGCGACTCCTGCTGCCGTACCATACCAGGGTAAGTATCGGCTGAGACCTTCGGCCAGTCTAGTCCAAAGATCGAGGTAAGCCACACAGCACGCATCTCAGCTCCAGGCAGCTGGGGCACCGAGTAAGCGTCATCACTGATACTGCACTCGGGTAGCTCGACATGCGGCCGCCGTGGTGTAGCCTTACGTGCTCCGCACTGGCTAAAGAGGAATAGCGTCAGCAACAGCAGTGCTGACCGACAAAGGGTGGAGATAAGTCTCTTAGGCATCGCTCTTATATAAATTGATAGACGCCACAAAGATACGAAATCGCAGCGTGAAGCTGACTGTCTCGGCTAGCCCGATGAGTAAGCCGCCGTAGGGACACACGGGAC
>URKO01000216.1 GCA_900548415.1 uncultured Porphyromonas sp. | reverse complement strand
GTCGCACTAAAGAGATGAACATTGCTTTCTTCAATTGGTATGCGATCGATCTGCTCTTTAGTGGCATCGAGAAGGTCTCTCATCGTGTAGCCACAGCTCTGGAGCAACAAGGGCACCACCTCTGCTATGTTTGCGTAGATAATGGAGGTGAGCAATCTCCGAAACAGGACACCCTCATACTACCTAATCCCTCTAAGATCAACTCAGAGGAAAACCGCATCGCCCTCAGCAACTTCCTGCGCTCCCACGACGTCTCCATCTTAGTCTCACACTCTGCCTATAGTCGTAGACTAGCAGTTATGCTCCGCGAGGCGACCGATGAGGCAGGAGCCAAGCTCGTACAGGTACTACACACCACCCCCGACTCGTATCACTACCGATACTGGAGCCACAAGGTGGTCAATCGGATCGTCAGAGCCTTTATGAATCGCAAGTGGGGCAACTCTTGGCAAAAGATCTACGATCTCTGCGATGCTTTTGTTGTGCTGTGCCAGCCTAGTGCTGAGTTTATCGCACAGATTGCTCACATCAAAGACACCTCGAAGTTTGCCGTCATACACAACGCCAATACGTATCTCCCTACAGAGCTAGCCCCCGCCTATGACAAGGAGTCTATCGTACTCTACGTGGGTCGTCTCGTCAAGGGCAAAGGTATCGAGTACATCCCCGCTATCTGGCGACAAGTCTCAGCAGCGCATCCCGACTGGCGACTGGTCGTACTCGGCGATGGCCCCTATCGTGCTACGCTAGAGCAGGCACAGTTAGAGCACTGTGACATCTTAGGCACGCAAGAGCCTAAGCCATACTACGAGCAGGCTGCTATCTCTATCTTAACAAGCGATGCTGAAGGGTGGTCGATGGTCCTCACAGAGGCTATGCAGCATGGGGTCGTACCCATCGCTTTTGACTCCTTTCTAGCCACGGGGGTAGTCCTAGACGAGGGGCGTGCTGGCGTGCTGGTGCCTCCATTTGACCTTAACCTCTTTGCTCAAGAGGTCTCCTCGCTGATAGCTGATAGCGATAGACGCAAAGCTATGGCAGCACACGCCAGAGAGTATGTGCAGACCTTTGATATAGACCATATTATTACAGACTGGGAGAGACTCTTTGAGAGACTGTCATAATCCGTAGAGCTGGGAACACTCTACTAGTAAATCCAAACTTAAAGCTTCTATCATATCGAATGATTACAACCAAATCACGTTGGGTAGCGATCGCCTGTCACACACTCTGGGCTATTGTACTGATGCAGCTGTGCCGATTGCTCTACTACTTTTACAACCAATCTTTCTTTCCCTCGGTCGATGGCTGGCAGTTGCTCCACCTCATGCGGGGAGGCTACATACTAGACATGGTCGCCATCGCATACGGACTGCTACTCTACTACCTGATGATGATCGTAGGCGCTTACCTACCTAGGCGAATCGAGATGAGTAGCTGGTATCGCTGGGTACGCCATATAGCATACATCTTGCCACTAGGCTTCTTCATCTTCCTCAATGTCTCAGACACTGGCTACTATCCCTTCGTACTGAGGCGAGCAAATAGTGACATCTTCCGAGAGTTTCAGGGGAAGAGTATGTTTAGCTTTTACAAAGACTTCGTTGTAGAGTTTTGGCCGCTCACCATAGCGTTCTTCGTCTTGCTCGCTTTAGCCATAGCAGGTTACTGGTTGGTGCAGTATCAGCGTGAGGCGCGTACCTCTCGCCACTCTTACTGGGTAGACGGCACCTGCACACTAGGTATGGTCATCTTCCTCTTCTTCAGTATGCGTGGTACTTGGGACTTTTCAAGCAAACCCGTACCGACGATGCACTTCTTCTCCTACACGACAGACCCCGAGCAGTTTCCCTTGCTGCAAAACACTCCCGTAGCCCTGACAAAAGACGCCGCCTCACGACAGCTCTTCACCTTCTATACAAACGAAGAGCTACCTACCATCTTCACACCTTACTATCAGGCAGCTCCACTCTCAGAGAGCGATACACTCTTTGGCTCTATGCAGGGGCGCAACGTCGTCGTGATCATCCTAGAGAGTATGGCTAGGGAGTACACTGGCTACCTCAATAGATATATCGATGGGTACCCGAGCTACACCCCTTACCTCGATAGCTTGATGCCACACACGCTCTATGCGCAGTACGGCTTTGCCTCTGGCAAGCGATCTGTCGAGTCCTTTCCCTCGATCTTCGTCTCGCTACCTTCGTTTGGTGGCACCTTCGACGATGAGGCGTGGACTATGGACAACTACCAGCACTTCAACTCCTACGACACAGGTCTGCCCCTATCACTAGGCGATTACGGCTACCACCTCAAGTTTTACCACGGTGATGAGCCAGGGGCTATGGGCTTCTACTCCTTCCTCAATCGTCTAGGTGTACAGGATCAATACACCGCTCAGGACTACCTAGCTAAGCATCCTAATGAGTCTAATGCTAAGGTCGGTACGTGGGGTATACACGACCTACCCTTCGAGCAGGCTATGGCTGAAGATATGAAGTCGCTCCGAGAGCCCTTCGGAGCCTTCTTCTTCTCGCTTTCTAATCATAGTCCTTTTAGCATGCCCAAGGGCTACAAAGGCAAACTAAAGCGAGGTACGCTCCCGATCCATCAGACAGCTCAATATGCCGATGACGCTCTCCGAGAGTTTTTCGAGCGGGTCAAAGAGGAGCCCTGGTATAGCAACACGCTCTTCGTTATCACGGCCGATCACACAAGCCTCAGCGACCATCCTCTGTATGCCAACTTAGCGGGGCATGCTGCGGCACCGATCTTCTTCTTTGACCCACAGGGCAAGCTGCAAGGAGAGGTCAGCGACTATGTCGTACAGCACATAGACATCCTCCCCACCCTCCTCTACCTGCTCGGCATCACGGAGCCAGTACTGAGCTACGGGAGTAACATCTTCGACCAGCAGGCAGAGCACTATGCGCTCAACTTCTACCACAACCAGTACCTCTTCTTCACGAAGGCACTCACGCTCACGATGACCACCGATGGTCAGGTCAGCGTCCAGAAGCCAGCAGCCTATCTGCAGACGGAGCCTGATCGCGCCACCGCCCCCACCTCGTCAGCGGTAAAGCACTACACGGCACTCTTTAAGGCAATCGTACAGGACTACAACAATCGCGTCCTCAAGAGCTCCTT
>URKO01000215.1 GCA_900548415.1 uncultured Porphyromonas sp. | reverse complement strand
CGGGTGACACGTCCGTGCGTCCTGACGGGTTGCCTCCTATATAGTAAGGTTAGGAAGCTTGGATGTGAGCGCTACATAAGCACCTTACTTGACACAGACCTTTGCAGTGGTCGTGCCGATAGAGAGTAGGTACATGCCAGCCTGCGGAGCGGTGAGTGTGCAGAGCTTGTCCGCTACGGTGCGCTGCTCGATGAGACGACCAGCGTAGTCATAGAGGGCGATGGTGCCGAGCGCCTTGTCTGTGTTGCTGGTTAGGGTAATAGTCTGACCCTCTAGGGCAATAGTTGCGTTGGCATTGGCTACCGTAGGAGCATCGATGGCGTTGCCCTCTTCCACCTTGGCGTAGTAGGCTACGATGCGTAGATCCTTAGTTGCCTTGGTGGTGTACTCTAGCGAGCCGTCGACAGGGTTGATGCGCTCCCTATTGACCTTCCAGTAGTCTAGACGGTAGCCCTCGTCGGGCTCGACATAGACGCGGATGTCCATATTCTCAGGCACTTTGCTATTGAGTGCACTACGTACGCCACCTACCTCTAGGTAGATGGGACCACCATTGCCCTCCTGTGATACATCGACCATATAGTATACCTTGTCACGCTCGAAGACAACCTCGACGACGTAGTCCTTGCCAGAGATCACTTGCCACTGATTGTTTTCAGCAGGCTTGGGTCCCTCCTGACCGTTGACGATCCACTTCTTGACGTGGTAGTGCTCTGCGGGATGTGCTGTGAAGATGATTGTCTCAGACTCTCCAACAGCTGTTGTAGCTCCTGATTCGAGAGGCTGCCCCTTGTAGGTAGCTGTGATCGTGCCTCCCACATTGCCTCGTACAGAGTAAGTGACCGTATAGGGACGATGGACGAACTCGACGGTTACCTCAGAGACTTCTTCGATGTTGAACACATGCGTCTTGATGTTTTGCTCACCAGCGGTCATAGGAGTCTCTTTACCATTGATCTTAAAGCTCTTGACGACGTAGTCACGGTCAGGGTCTGCGGTAAAGGTGATGGGCGTATGCTCCTCGACCTCTGTATGCGAAGGTATTGCTACGCCTGTAGCCGTTGTGGCCGTTAGGGTACCATGCTCTCCGATGACACGATAGGTGAGGAGATACTTCTTGACCTGTGGCTCTGTGCCTGGGATGGGAGCGATGTGGAATCCCTTCCAAACATTAGCCGCCTTGTAGGCCTCTTGCGCATCATTAGGTACGAAGAGATTGATGGTGCTGATGTTCGCAGGCTTGAGCCCATTGAAGGCTTTGATGTGAGCCTTAGGCGGCTGCACCGCCTCGACAGTAATATCTGTCAGCGCCGTACACTGAGCAAATGCGCCATACATAACCTCTGTCGTCTTGGCTCCGAGATATACTTTAGCAAGAGCCTTACAGCTGGAGAAGCAGGTGCTAGGTACGACAGCAACATTTGGTAGGCGCACCTCGGTGAGCCCAGAGCCAGAGAAGCTCTCTGTGTCTAGCGTCGTCAGTGTCTCAGGCCAGGGGAATGTGGTGAGTGCGGTACAATCCTTAAAAGCAAGTTTGCCAATAGAGGTGAGCGCAGGCATCGGACTGAGCTTGGTGAGACTGCTATTCTTCGCAAAGGCACTATCGCATATCTTAGTCACCTGATTGCCTAGGACGACCTCCTCCAGCTTATACATCTGAGCTAGAGCGCTCTCGCCAACCACCTTGAGGGTGAGGGGTAGTGTCACCTTGCGAACGAGTGGCATAGTGCAAAAGGCCGACTCGGGGAGCTGATCCTCGGCAAAGGTCGCATCTGCGATGTTGATCTCTGTCAGATTGCCCATGTTGTCACGGATTGTCTTGCAGTCCTCAGCATTCATCGGACCAGATACCGTGATAGACTGGCACTTGAGGAGATCCATCCCCTGCATCAGCTTAGCTAGAGATCCAGCCTCGGTGAGCTGTACGACAGGGTGTATCGGGTCGTAGCTAGGCTGAGGCATGCTGGCATCGCGGAAGGTGATACGCATCACGGCACGATCCTTCTGTCCACTATCTGTGGTCTCACCGAGTACACCGACGAAGCCTTCGCTGATAGCGTTGTCTGTCACTTTATTGATCGTGCGGACGGGCATCTCTTTGACATTCTTAGGATAGCTGCAGAACTCGATAAAGGATCTGACTGAACCCTCGACAGCAGACTTACTGGCCTTAGAGCGTACGGAGAGGAGGATAGACTGCCCTGTGTAAACAAAAGGCTTGTCGAGCTCTAGCTCTAGCGTGTGATAGTCCACACCAGCCTTTGAGGTCTCGCGATTACCATTGACCGTTAAGTCCATCAGGTCAAGCGTGATCGTCTTCCTCATGTAGAGATCCTGCTCGGCATTGATAGGTAACCAGTGATACTTGCCAGCTACTGGCTCAAAGTGGTCATCGGATACGTTGGTGAGGTAGATCTGGAGGTCGTTGGTGTACTCCGTGTTGTAGGACTCGCCATCAGACAGATAGATCTGGAAGGCGAGCTTGGTGATCTCCTTGCCCGCTAGTCCTTGTAGCTCCGCAGCGGTATAGATCTGCTGGGTGACGCTGCTGAGGTAATCAAAGTCAAAGGGCGCCGTCTGCCCGATGTCCTGGTCGAAGTGTGACGAGGGATTGGCAAAGTCTCCCAGGTCTATGGTCTGCGCCTGCAGCTGCCCGATGAGCGGGAGCAGGAGGCATAAGAGTAATGTGCTAAAACGTAGTCGTTTCTGTTGCATAGATAAATGTTTATTTGAATAGTAGGTGATCGGGGAGCGGTGCAACTCATTGCTCCCCTTTATCTATGCAAAGTTACGGGCTATTCTCCCTGCCGGAAATACCTAATTATACTGATTTGCTCCAGGGCGAATACCTATATGCAATTAGTTGGGGCCCATGATGGTTGTAGGGGAGTGGGGATCTCTAAGTAGCAACGGTAGAGGGGACTTGTGGAGGGGACTGAGATATTTGGAAAATGGTGTTTGTAATACTGGTTATTCTGTTGTAGCTCTGCTGGTTGTAGTCTCTTTTGCGGAGGCGGCTGCTCTCGGTGACGAATTTTTTTTGCGGAAAATACTTGCAGGTTCCGAAAAATGTTGTACCTTTGCATCTGCAAACGGGGAGGAACGCCTCACACTTGTGAGCTTCCATCTGTTTCAGATCCTTGTTTGTCGTTTTTTTTAAGGGTTTAGTTT
>URKO01000214.1 GCA_900548415.1 uncultured Porphyromonas sp. | reverse complement strand
GGTCACATACGGAGGTATGCTCCCTTCAGACCTCACCCTCAGCGCCTTGCGCTTCATCCTTTCTGCAAAGTCTAGACAATCTTGCAAGCAAGATTGTGAGACTGTTGACTTTTGCAACAGTCTCAAATTAGCGGGGCCACTCGACCACCTCTAGATCGTGTGGTCGCCCTGAGGTGATCTGCAGGCGTATGAGGGTGCGACTCTGGTGCCACCCACTGCGCCCCACTGCCCCGGGGTTGATGTGGAGTAGTCCTGGACGGGACTTGTCGGGCATCACCTTGAGGATATGACTATGCCCCGAGATGGTAATCATCGGATGCTCATGCCACGGCGTAAGATAAGGCGCCAAGACACGCTCATAGTGTCCTGGATAGCCACCGATATGCGTCATGACCAGCTCCACACCAGCCACCTCTGTATGAATCACCTCTGGAAGCTGTGTATGTAGCGTAGCGTCATCGATATTGCCATACACCGCTAGCGTGGGGGCAATGGTTTGCAACCGCTCTAGCACCTGCGGAGCGCCGATGTCTCCTGCATGAAAGATCAGATCACACGCGGCTAGTGCCTTGCAGATCTGATCATCGATGTATCCGTGCGTATCGCTTAGGATGCCGATACGCTGATGCGCTTTCATAGAGGCTGTTATTGCTTGCTATCCTTGTGACCACCGGAGCGACCTTTACGCTGTGAGGAGCGACCTTTGCCCTGGGACTTACCTCGTCCGTGACCTTTACCTTGCGATCTGCCACGTCCGTTGCCTCTGCCTCTAGAGGAGCCGCGACTATTACTGCGCTCGTTGGGGGCGTAGGTAGGCGCCTCGCCTAGTGAAGGGTCGAGAGGAATGCGGTAGATCTCCTGCTCGAGGAACTGCTCCAGGCGTGCGAAGTCTTGCTGATCACTGGGCGAGACGAGCGTGATCGCCAAGCCCTTGCCGTCGGCACCACGTGCTGTACGGCCGATGCGGTGTACGTAGTCCTCAAAGTCGCGAGGCACCTCATAGTTGATCACGACCCCAATGTCGTCTATGTCGATGCCACGCGCCACGATGTCGGTGGCGACGAGTACTTTGGTGCGTCCCATGCGGAAGTCTCTCAAGACCTCCTCGCGACGCTCCTGCGACAGATCCGAGTGCATCTCTGCAACGGGCAGTCCATCTCTAGTGAGTGTCTGAGCGAGTGCGTGGACAGTCGCCTTGGTCCCCGCAAAGATGATGGTGCGTGAGAGCTCCGACTCGGGATTGGCAAAGAGAGATCTGATGATTGGGAGCTTCTGCGCATCATAGCAGATGTATGCGGTCTGCATGATCGACTTAGGAGGCTTTGCCACAGCTAGCTCAACGAGGACGGGATCTACGAGGATGCTCTCTGAGAGCTTGAGGATCTCCTTGGGCATTGTAGCGGAAAACATCACATGCTGGCAATCCTCAGGCAGCGCCTTGTAGATCTCCATAATGTCTTCGTAAAAGCCCATGTCGAGCATACGATCAGCCTCGTCTAGTACGAAGTACTGTACATGCGATAGGTCGCACGCGCCGAGGCGTAGCATCGAGAGTAGTCGTCCTGGCGTGGCGATGACGATGTCTGCTCCGAGCGCCATGCCTCGTCTTTGCTGCTCCCAGGCGATGCCGTCGGTACCTCCGTAGATGGCGAGCGTAGAGACTGAGACGTAATAGCCAAAGCCCTCGACCTCCTGATCGATCTGCTTGGCGAGCTCTCGTGTGGGCGCCATGACGACGGCTCCGAGATGCTCTTTGGGTAGCTCTTGACGTGCCACCTTATTGAGGAAGGGAAGCAGATAAGCTGCCGTCTTGCCCGATCCAGTCTGCGCACAGCCGATGACGTCTCGCCCCTCTAGGAGTGGGGGGATCGTCTCCGATTGAATAGGAGAGGTCTCCACAAAGTTCATCGCATCCAGTCCGTCGAGGACCTCATCCTCTAGATCTAGTTCGTAAAAGTCCATCAGCTTATCATCTTATGTGAGTAACGGAAGGTATCACTGCCACAAAAGCCTCTCTTGCACGGCTCGTGATACACTTTAGGGGTAAAAAGCGAGACGCAAGTCACAGGGGTAGGGGATGCACTCGATGCTTTTCCTACCGTCTGCGCCTTGCGTCCGATTGTTTTAGAGTGAAAACTCTTCGCTAGTCTTAGTGTGATTACTTATTGACCTCAGCCATGTGAGCGATGAGGCAGAGTATCTTGTTAGAGTAGCCCCACTCATTGTCATACCAAGCGACGACCTTGACAAAGGTATCAGTCAGAGCGATACCAGCCTTAGCGTCAAAAATAGAGGTGTGTGGATCGCTCACGAAGTCCTGGCTTACAACCTGCTCGTCACAGTACTCCATGATCCCCTTGAGATTGGTCTCAGAGGCCTTCTTCATAGCAGCGCAGATCTCGTCGTAGCTAGCACCACGCTTGAGCTGTACTGTCAGGTCTACGACAGATACGTCCATCGTAGGTACGCGGAAGGACATACCCGTGAGCTTACCATTGAGCTCGGGGATCACCTTGCCGACAGCCTTAGCAGCACCTGTCGAGGAGGGGATGATATTGCCGATAGCCGAGCGACCGCCACGCCAGTCCTTGAGTGAGGGACCATCGACCGTCTTCTGCGTAGCCGTAGCAGCGTGTACGGTAGTCATGAGCCCCTGCTCTACTCCGAAGTTGTCGTTGAGCACCTTTACGAGCGGAGCGAGGCAGTTGGTCGTGCAGGAAGCGTTAGAGACGAACTGCGTGCCAGGGACATACTTCTCAAGGTTGACACCCGTGACGAACATAGGTGTATCGTCCTTAGAGGGAGCCGACATGACGACGTACTTAGCCCCAGCCTCAATGTGTCCCTGTGAGAGCTCCTTGGTGAGGAAGCGTCCTGTACTCTCTACGACATACTCTACGCCAGCAGCGCCCCAGTTGATCAGGCGTGGCTCCTTCTCAGCTGTCACACGGATCTTGCGTCCGTTGACTACGAGCATGCCATCCTGTACGTCGACCGTGCCGTCGAAGCGTCCATGTACAGAGTCATACTTGAGCATATATGCCATATACTCGACATCGATGAGGTCGTTGATTGCTACTACCTCGAGATCATCACGCTTCATCGAAGCGCGGAAGACTAGTCGGCCGATACGACCAAAACCATTGATACCTACTTTTGTCATGAGAGTTATATTG
>URKO01000213.1 GCA_900548415.1 uncultured Porphyromonas sp. | reverse complement strand
GTTATGGGCGCTATGGCATTGTCCGCAACAACGAATATCGTATCGAGATCACTAGCATCTCAGACTTTGGTACTCCGCTGCTAATGAACCCTGCGGATCATCCTGATAAGTACGTCCCCAAGCAGCCTATCTCTGCCACACTAACCCTCACGCCTCTTGTGGAGCACAATGACAAAGCCGACTTGTAGTCTCCCCTATCATCTAATAGATCATACTTAATTTATCGGTGCCACGCTTAGGAAAACAAGCTATTCTTCCTAAGCGTGGCGTTGCTTTTGTAAAGCTATCGATCAACTAGACCACAGACACGCTTTCGAAGCATTTCCTTGAAACAAAGGCAATGATATGTGGCGTGATTTGCGTAGCTTTGTACAGGAAGTTTGAATTTGCAATTAAGACAATATGAAGAATAGACTCTGCGACCTACTAGGCATACGTTATCCGATCATCGCTGGCGGTATGGTCTGGTGTAGCGGTTGGCGACTCGCTTCGGCTGTGAGCAATGCGGGAGGATTGGGTCTTTTAGGTGCTGGCTCAATGTACCCTGAGGTGCTACGCGAACATATAGCCCGCTGCCGTGAGGCTACGGATAGACCTTTTGGGGTTAATGTGCCGCTACTCTATCCTGATATTGATACGTTGATCCAGATCATCATCGAGGAGCAGGTGCCTATCGTGGTCACATCGGCGGGCAGTCCCAAGCGCTTTACGCCCCTCCTCCATGAGCATGGGATCAAGGTGATGCACGTGGTCAGCAGTACGAAGTTTGCGGTCAAGTGCCAAGAGGCGGGTGTCGATGCGGTGATTGCCGAGGGCTTTGAGGCTGGCGGTCACAACGGTCGTGAGGAGACTACGACGCTGGCGCTGATACCGGCTGTGGCGCAGGCTATTGACCTGCCCCTCGTGGCGGCTGGCGGGATAGCTTCGGGGCGCTCTATCGTGGCGGCTCAGAGCCTAGGCGCTGAGGGTGTGCAAATCGGGACGCTCTTTGCGCTGAGTGAGGAGAGTAGTGCGCATGCGGCTTTCAAGGAAGCGTGCGTCAAGAGTGACGAGGGGGACACGATATTGACCCTCAAGGAGCTCGCTCCGACACGCTTGCTGAAGAACGACTTTTACCAACAGGTGGCCACCCTGCAAGCTCGGGGTGCCTCTGCTGATGAGCTACGAGAACTACTCGGACGGGCCAGGGCTAAGCGCGGTATCTTCGAGGGAGATCTCGAGGAGGGCGAACTAGAGATCGGTCAGGTGGCTGCGCAGATAGAGCAGGTGCAGCCGGTGTCTCAGATCTTCGAAAATCTTATTGCTGAGTACAATGCGGCTCGTGCGGAGCTGCTCGATATGAACTGGACAAATTGCTAAGGGCTATACCTTATATATATGTACGATAAATACACTTACCATCCTTATCGCCATCTGACAGGCGCTGGCGTGGCGTTGATTACTCCATTTCTGGAGAATGGACAGGTAGACTCGGCTTCGCTGAGCCGTCTGACGGAGCATGTGGTCTCAGGCGGATGCGACTTCGTAGTGCTGCTCGGCACTACGGGCGAGTCGCCTACGGTCGTTTACCCTGAGCGACTACTACTGATCGATGTAGTGCGACGGGCCATCGATGGTCGCTGTCCGCTGGTCATCGGTGTCGGGAGCAACAACACGCAGGACCTATGCCAGCGTATGAGCGACCCAATCTATGACAATGTCGATGCCATCCTCTCAGTGGTACCTTATTATAATAAGCCAACGCAGGAGGGACTGTATCTCCACTTTATGGCTGTTGCCGAGGCAAGCAAGAAGCCGATCATATTGTACAATATCCCCTCGCGTACTGGATGCGACCTACAGCCCCAGACGGTAGCTAGGCTACAGCGTGATTCGGCAAAGATCATAGGTATCAAGGAGGCTTCGGGGCATGTAGAGCGAATCGGAGAGATTCGCGAGCTATGTCGTCCTGACCTGCTGGTCTACTCGGGCGATGACCACCTGACGAAAGATATCATCCGGGCGGGAGGCGATGGAGTCGTCTCAGTCGTGGCAAACGCTTATCCGCAAGCGATCAAAGCGCTCGTCTCGGCTCTCATTACAGAGCAGCGGGAGCAGGCGGATGAGATTGATGCACTCTTTACGGAGATGTATCAGTTGCTCTTTAAGGAGGGCAATCCCGTGGGTATCAAGGGGCTGCTTCAGACCATTCACCTTATAGAGACCTGTGCGGTGAGACTACCTCTATGCCATGCTACGGAGCAACTCACGAGCCGACTACGTGCAGTACACGAAGAGCTACTCGTACCCTTGCAGAAGTTAGGAATAGACCCTCGACTATGATACTAAGCTCGCTGAGTGTCATCAACTTTAAGAATGTCGCTACGGCAAACTGCCACTTTGCACCCAAGCTCAACTGCTTCTTCGGGGGCAATGGTATGGGCAAGACCAATCTTCTAGATGCTATCCACTATCTCTCGGTGGTGCGTGGGCATCTAGGCACTACCGATCGCTACGCCATACGTCACGGGGCGCAAGAGGCGATTATACAGGGCGAGTACCTATGGGACGATGGGCAGGAAGACAAGATCAGCCTGCGCATCTCTACCGAGCGAAGCAAGCAGCTCTCTCGCAATGGTCGTCTCTACAAGCGTCACAGCGACCACATAGGGCGCTACCCGCTGGTTATCATATCGCCATACGACCAGAGACTCATACGTGGGGGAAGCGACGAGCGCAGACGCTCTGTGGACCGTATCCTCTCACAACAAGACGCGACCTATCTGGCGAACTTGATCAACTACAACAGAGCTCTCGACCAGCGCAACAATATGCTGCGCAACCAGATCCACGAGCCAGCTCTGATGGATATCCTCGAGGAGACCTTAGCGACGACGGGACTAGCAGTCACCACGATGCGACAGGCTTATGTCGATGAGCTCGTCCCCACCTTCGATCAGATTTATCAGCATCTCGCTGCGGGGGTAGAGCGTGCGGTCCTATCCTTTAGTGCCGGCAGTGCCAGCACCGCTCAGGAGCAGCTGCGCATACTACGAGACCATCGTCAGCGAGACTACGAGTATGGCTTCACAGCGACCGGCTGCCACAGAGATGACTTTGAGATGCTCCTCGGAGAGAACCTCATGCGCAAGGCAGGACTTGGATAACGACAGGACGTCTGGCTTCTTACTATGCGGATTGCAAGGACTGGGACAAATCGGACAGCCTT
>URKO01000212.1 GCA_900548415.1 uncultured Porphyromonas sp. | reverse complement strand
GTACGTGAGCCGTACAAGCGTTTTCTCGAAAACCAAATCCGCAAGAACTGGGACTTCTGCGGTACTCCCATCAACATCTTCCTCAGAGAGAAGTAACCCTCCCCTTCACCACCTACTATAAATATGGAGCAAGCAATGACTGCATCAGATCATATTAAAAGGTATCTCATCATCCCCTCTGGAGGGTCGGGTGTTCGGATGGGAGCTGATCTGCCCAAGCAATACATCAAGCTGGGCGATAAAACAATCCTCCAGCACACCATAGAGGCTCTGGCTAAGCATGTGGACTACATCGTCCTCGGCATATCGTACGACTACCGCATCATCGTCGAGGATATGATCCAAACGATGGGTCTTGCCGATCGTGTCTATCTAACGGTCGCTGGGAAGAGACGCTTTGACACAGTCCAGAGAGCTCTACGTGTCGTACCTGATGGAGTACTCGTCGGTATACATGATGCGGTACGTCCCTTTGTCTCTAGATCGGTTGTGGACAGGTGCTACGAGGAGTCGCAGCGGGTGGGTGCAGCCGTGCCTGTCCTGGAGCTCACGGAGAGCTTGCGCTATCTACCCAATGAGGGCAAGCAGCCTTCGCAAGCTGTAGATCGCAGCATCTACCGCTTAGTGCGTACACCTCAGGTCTTCTGGTCCGAGCGCATCAAGGAGGCTTACCAGCAGCCTTTTCAGGAGAGTTTCACCGACGACTGCTCCGTCTATGACCAACTCTACAGCGACCTCGCCTTAGTGCCAGACACTGCGGAAAATATCAAGATCACCACCCCCGACCAGCTTTACTGGGGCGAGCACATCCTGACCACATCTCATCAAGAGCGTCTACGCCTCACTGGGAGACTTCTCTCGAATAGATAAGCTGTCCCCTCTCTGCCCATACTGCTATGAGCTTCTTGACCACACCCCTAGCAGACCTCCCTGGACTGGGTCCCAAGCGGGCGCAGCTGATAGCCGAAGAGCTGGATCTACACACCTATCGGGATCTGCTCTACTACATCCCCTACCGCTATGCTGACCGTCGGGTCATCTATCCCATAGGGACACTCACACCCTCTATGACTGAGGTACAGGTCGAGGGGATCTTACAGCCCTTTAGCGCACCCTCGCTGGGACGCAAGAGCAACCTCTCGGCACGCCTTATGGACGACACGGGCGAGTTACTATTGGTTTGGTTCAAAGGGCACAACTACATACAGCGTGCGCTCACCCCGGGCTGCAAATATATCGTCTACGGCAAGCTACAGCTCTTCAACAATCAGCTGCAGATCACACATCCAGAGATCAAACCTGCAGACAAGCCAAGCCCATCCGTCGGCGGGTACCAACCGATCTACCGAACCACCGAGCGACTCAAGCGTGCTCGCATCGACTCCGCTTTCTTAGGACGCTACATAGACCAGCTCCTCCAGAGCCCTTACTTCTCCATCCCCGAGACGCTCTCTGAGCCTCTCATAGCGCACCGTCATCTAGCACCTCTCCAGACGGCTATCAGATGGATCCATCACCCGCAGAGTGTCGAGCAGGCGCAGGTGGCTAAGTTCAGACTGAAGTACGACGAACTCTTTTACCTCAACCTCTACCTGCGTCGCCTAGCCGTCATGCAACGTATGCGCTACGAGGGCTACCGCTTAGATCAGGTGGGCAAGCTCTTCAACGGCCTATACTACGCACTACCCTACGACCTCACGGGAGCGCAAAAGCGAGTCCTCCGTGAGATACGTCGGGACACCAACTCAGGAGCACAGATGAATCGTCTCATACAGGGAGACGTGGGCAGTGGCAAGACCCTCGTTGCACTCTTTGCCATGCTCCTAGCCGTAGACAATGGCTACCAAGCCTGCATGCTCGCCCCGACGGAGATCCTAGCGCAGCAGCACTACGAGACCATCTCCGAGTTCGTCGAGGGGCTGGATGTCTCCATAGCACTTCTCACGGGGAGCAGCAAGACGAGAGAGCGACGTGAGACCCTGTCCGCCCTAGCCGATGGCAGCCTTTCCATCTTGATCGGCACGCACGCTATATTAGAGGAGCGGGTCACCTTCCGCAAGCTCGGCATGGCCGTCATCGACGAGCAGCACCGCTTTGGCGTAGCCCAGCGCTCCAAGCTCTGGGGCAAGAACGTGCTGACCCTTCCCCACATCCTCGTCATGAGTGCCACCCCGATACCCCGCACCCTAGCCATGACTATGTATGGTGACCTCGATGTCTCGGTGATAGACGAGATGCCCCCTGGGCGCAAACCGATCACAACCGTCCAGATAGCAGAAAAGAAGAAAGAAACACTCTACAACCTCATCAACGAAACAATCAATCGTGAACAGCAGATCTACGTTGTCTTCCCTATGATCGAAGGAACGGAGGAGTCTGACTTTGCCAATCTAGAGGTGGGCTACAAGGAGTACGTAGAGCGCTTTGGCGAAGAGCGAGTCGTCTACGTTCACGGACGACTCAGTGCCGAGGACAAGGCGGAGCAGATGGAGCGGTTTGCCTCGGGCGAAGTGCCGATACTCCTAGCCACGACGGTCATCGAGGTGGGCGTCAACGTGCCAAACGCTACGGTCATGGTGATCAACGATGCGCAGCGCTTCGGACTGGCACAGCTACATCAGCTGCGGGGACGTGTGGGACGTGGTGGCGACAAGAGCTACTGCATCCTCGTCACGCCCGACGACCTGCAGGGCGATGCCAAGCAACGCATCGACACGATGGTTGCCACGCAAGACGGCTTCAAAATTGCTGAGGAGGATATGCGCCTGCGAGGCTTCGGACAGATGGAGGGGACACGGCAGAGCGGTACTCTAGCGGGCATCAGCATAGCCGACCCCGTGGCCGACTACAACCTCCTCGCCCTCACGCGAGTAGACGTCAACTATCTCCTCGACTACAGTCCGCTCCTCGACAAACCCGACACAGAGCTCTACCGCATCAACCTCGAGCGCATCCACCCCAACGCCCACCACTGGGGACAAATCAGCTAATCCCCCGTCCCGCTCCCCTTCAAGGTCCTTTTCCCGCTTCCCCTCAAGGTGCTTGGGATGCCAATCGAGAGCAAAGCCTAATTAATCGACTCTGCAAAGGTAATATAGGAGACTACAAAGCGTGAACTCTGATGCGCTGAGCGTCTCTCTGTAGTCTCCATACGTCTCAACAGACCATAAAAAAGATCATTGCTGTCCGATAAAAGTCAGAAAGGGCATACCGAGGGGGCTCAATCGCTGA
>URKO01000211.1 GCA_900548415.1 uncultured Porphyromonas sp. | reverse complement strand
GAGATTAGAAGTTAGAGGTTAGAAGTTAGAGATTAGAGGGAGTCGTCTCTGCACCACCGTCTCAAAAGCAGTCGGAGCCTATCCACGATCGTGTGGGTAGGCTCCGACTTTGTTTTTACCTTGCTCTACCTTGAGAGCGAGCAGAGGTGTGCTTACTTCTTAGCTGCTGCGAGCTTCTTCTGATGCTGCTTATTGCGTACTAGGTAAGCAATAGGCGATGCGACGAAGAGCGTACAGAAGATACCATAGACGATACCGATGAGTAGCGCAAAGGTAAAGCTACGCATAGAGGCTCCACCGAGGATAAAGATGATGAAGACCACTAGGAAGGTTGAGAAAGAAGTCTGCACCGTACGAGCTAGCGTACTATTGAGAGCTTCGTTCATCACCAGCTTCTCCTCACGGTTCGGATAGTTGTGTAGCGTCTCACGGACACGGTCGAAGACGACGACCACGTCGTTGATCGAGTATCCGATGATCGCTAGTAGCGCTGCGATAAAGTTCTGATCCAGCTCCATCGTGAAGGGCATAACCTGCCAGAGCAGTATGTAGCTCGCCACGATGAGGAGCGTGGTAGTAGCCACAGAAGCAAAGGCACCTAGCGAGAAGGCCCAGTTGCGGAAGCGGAGCAAGATGTACAGTCCCATGAAGAGCAGGGAGAGAAGCACCGCTATGATAGCCTGACGAGAGATGTCCTTAGACATACTCGGGCTGACACGCTGTGAGCTGACGACATAGTTGTCGACAAACTGCTGCTGGGTGGTACCCTGTGGGAGGAACTTCTGGACTCCCTCGAAGACCTTACCGATGACGAGTAGCTCCTCGTCTTCGCTCTCCTGAGTCATGCCGATACCATAGTTGGTTGAGATACGAACCTGGTTGCCCTCTGTACCGATTGAGGTGACAAGGACATGCTCCTCAAGAGGCTTCGTGAGAGCCTCACGCACCTCAGCCGAAGAGACGGGCTGCTCAAAGGCGACGATATAGTTGCGACCACCTGAGAACTCGATACCTCTATTGAGACCCCATACGAATGAACCGATGAGACCGAGCACTAGGATAGAGCCAAAGATGATGAAGCCCTTGTTGCGGTTCTCAAGGATCTTGAAGGTTGGGTTGTTTAGCAGATTGCGTGTGAGGAAGGTCGTATAAGTGACCTTGTCCATGCGACCCTTCTTATCAAGCGCCTCAACGACGATACGCGTCAGGAAGACCGCCGTGATAAAGGAAGCGATGACACCGATGATGAGCGTCGTAGCGAAGCCACGGATAGGACCTGTACCAAAGGCATAGAGTACACCACCCGTGATGACGGTCGTCAGGTTGGAGTCAAAGATTGCTGAGAAGGCATTGCCATAACCATCCTGTATAGCACGTGTCATAGACTTGCCAGCACGAAGCTCCTCCTTGATACGCTCGAAGATCAGAATGTTTGCATCCACCGCCATACCGAGAGTCAGCACAAGTCCCGCAATACCGGACAAGGTCAAGACACTGTGGAAAGAGGCTAGGACACCAAGCGTGAAGAAGCTGTTGAGGATCAGAGCACCATCGGCGATGAGACCTGGGATGAGACCATAAGCGAGGCACATATAGATCATCAGCAGGATGATGGCTATCGCAAAGGAGATGACACCAGCCTTGATAGACTCGCTACCGAGGGTCGGACCGACGACACTCTCCTGCTCGATCTCGACAGAAGCCTCCATACGTCCAGAGTTAAGGACGTTAGCAAGGTCGGTCGTCTCATCGACGGTAAAGTTACCTGAGATCTCAGAGCGTCCGCCCGTGATCTCCGAATTGACATTAGGAGCTGAGTAGACGACACCATCGAGGACGATAGCGATGCTTCGGCCGATGTTGTCACCCGTCAGGCGAGCCCACTTGCGGGCACCCTCATCGTTCATAGTCATGGTGACGACAGGACGATTCTGACCAAGGTCGTTGCGCACCTCACTACGTGCCGATGTGACCACCTCACCACCTAGATCGGGGAGAGCATTGCGGTTACCACGGATAGCGTATAGCTCGTAGAGGTCTGTCTCCTTGCCTGTCTGGGGATCCTTGATAGGCGAGTTGCCCCAGAGTAGCATCAGATCCTCACGGATCACCTTCTGCTTCTGTGCCTCCTCGAGCATCTCATCGATTTTGTCTAGATCAGCACGACGAGCGTAGCCTACGATGGTACCACGATTGGTCACGTTGAGCTTGCTAAAGAGGACATTCTCTACACCTCCAGTAGCTGGTTTCTGTACGGCTGTCGAGTCGGCCTCCGTGGCTGTCGAGTCAGCTGCATTAACGGTCGTATCGGCAGGCGTCAGGTCATTGCCATTTGCCATAGCGGTGAGACGGTTGTTGGCATCGATGAGGTCGCTAGCGATCTCATCATAGGTGTAAGTACGCCAGAACTGCAGGTTAGCACTGCGCTGTAGTAGCTCACGGACACGCTGAGGCTCTGTAACGCCAGGTAGCTCGACAAGGATACGCCCCTGACCCTCGATGCGCTGTACGTTTGGAGCGACCACACCAAAGCGGTCGATACGCGTCTTGAGGACGTTGATGGCAGCGTCGATAGCACTACTATACTTCTCCTGAAGCACCTCGATAACCTCCTGGTCGCTAGACTTAGGGGAGATGACATCACGGAGGGGGCCATTGCTAAAGATGACCGCAAGCGAGCCTGAGGGCTCGAGCTCCTTGTAAGCCTTTACGAAAGTCCCTACGAAGTCATTACTGCCCTCCTTAGCGGCCTTGTCTATAGCCTCGATGAAGGCTGGTGACTGGTTATGTCCTGATAGGTTGCGTAGGAGGTCACGCCCATTGACCTTGAGGACGACGTTCATACCGCCCTTGAGGTCTAGTCCGAGCCCTATCTGCTGGTTGCGGGCTTTCTTGAGCGTGTAGCCAAACCACACCTTCTCGTTGGCCATTGAGTCGAGATACGCTTTGCCATCCTCGCCAGCTGCGGTCATCGCCAGCGCCTTCTGATCGTAGTGCCTTACCACAGGGGTAAAGGAGATGTAGAAAGCGCAGATGATCGTCAGTAGAGAGGCGAAGAGGATCACAAATCCTTTGTTCTGCATGAGTATATTTGATATATCGTTATTATTTCACGTAGTCTAGATTGCCACAAAGTTACGCTAAAATATACTACTGACAAACAGATACCTCTCCAATCACCCGAAAAAGTCCTTCTGTCCCCCCCCGCAGAGCCCTCAAATGCCACTATGAAGTAGGATGACAGCGCCTCGC
>URKO01000210.1 GCA_900548415.1 uncultured Porphyromonas sp. | reverse complement strand
ACGGAGCCGTATCAAAGAGCCGATCCGAGACATCGCTTCTAGAGCCAACGTTCCCTTGTCGTATCGAAGAAATGCTGCTCTCCAGGTGAATGGAGCGGGACGCATGGTGACGCAGTCACTTCTTTCAGCTATTTGCTAGCAACTCCGAAAGTGCTACCTTTGTGGTGTACAAACTAATCAATCTTCGATGAAGCAATACTATATCATTCGCAATGAACAGCAAGCTGGCCCCTACACCCTAGAGGAGTTGGCTGAGATGGGGATCACACCCGATACGATAGTCTGGACCGAGGGTATGACCGACTGGGCACCTGCTCGTCAGGTGAGCGAGCTCGCCTCACTCTTTACAACGACTGCTCAGACACCGCCCAGCTACAGTGCCCCTAGCTATGGAGCACCGCAGTATCATAGCGCGCCGCAGTACAATCGTCCTCCGCAGTATAGTACACCAGCCGAGCGTCCTCCTATGCCCCAGACCTACCTCGCATGGAGTATCGCCGTGACCATCCTCTGCTGCCTCGTCGGGGGTATCGTGGCGATTGTCTACTCTTCGCAAGTCTCCTCTCGATACATCGCAGGTGACTACGAGGGCGCTGAATATGCTAGTCGTCAGGCTCGTATATGGATCATCGTCTCGGCCTGTGTTGGCTTGCTCGTAGGCATAGTTTACGCTATCTGGATGCTCTTTTTTGCAACTTCGATGGCAGCCGTTTCTGGAGGAATGTCTGGCATCTAGAAGCCTTTATAATATATAGTGTGATCAGGTCGTGGAGGCTAAGCGCTCTACGACCTGATCTCTTTTTAATAAGAGGAGGCTGTTGACTTTTGCAACAGTCTCAAGAGGGGCTCAAGGGAAAATCTCTCGCAAACGTGTCGATATGTGGTGCCAAAAGATACGTTTCTCAACTAAGCGGCGGGCAATTTTGATTTAGTTGCGATCTATGGTACAGCTCTGCACTAATTAGCCCTTTATTCGATTACGGTTGCTTACTTTTGCACGCAGTAATGCAAAATGTAAGTATATGATGAACCTACGACAACTACTTTTTCTCCCCTTGGCGAGTCTACTCTTCTTGCCACTAAAGGGGGCTATCGACGAGATGCCTACTGTCGCAGACTCGACGATGACCTACGAACTGGACGAAGTGAGGGTCCTAACCCATCGTCCGCTACTGCGTCAGGTAGGACTCCTGATGAGTACGCCTGGAGCGATGAGTCTCGTGACTCCGACGATGCTTCGTGAGTACGACATCAAGCACCTGTCTGACTTGACGGCGGTAGTCCCTAACCTCTACATGCCTGACTACGGCTCGCGTCTCACCTCACCGATCTACATGCGTGGTATCGGCACGCGTAGTGGCGGGCAGTCCACCGCTTTCTTTATCGATGGCGTCCCCGTACTCAATAGTTCGATCAATCGTTACCTCCTCGGCATCGAGTCTGTAGAGGTGATGAGCGGTGCACTGAGCAACATCTACGGGCGCAACGCTATGGCGGGAACAATCCTCCTGACCTCTCGCTCGCCTATTGACGACCCCGCACTGGATGTACGTGCTAGAGTGGGCAATCATGGGATCGTTGAGGGCGCTGCGCGACTAGCACACGCCTTTAACTCCAAGGTGGGTATCGCCCTTGGGGGATATTACAATAGAAATAACGGCTTCTACACGAATGCTTTTGATGGCAGGCCTGCTGATGCTGAGGAGGCGTATGGTGCCAACATGCACTTCGAGTGGCGTCCTGATGCTTCGCAGAGGTTGCGCCTTGCGGGTGTATGGGATGGTGTACGGCAGGGTGCTTTCCCCTATGCGATGATCAACCCCAAGAGTGGCGAGACGATGCCTATCAACTACAATGCCCTAGGATCCTACGATCGCACCGTCGGGGAGGCGCGTCTAGCTTATGACAAGAGCTGGGACGAGGCGCGACTAGACTTCACCGCTAGCTACCAAGCGCTGCGAGACAACATGCTGATGGATCAGGACTACACGACTCGAGATATCTTTACGATCAATCAAAAGCAACGTCAAGATGCCGTCACGGCCGACCTCATCCTGCGCAATAAGGAGCAGATGACCTACAACTGGACACTGGGGCTCAATGGTATCTACCAGATGAACCACCTAGAGGTCCCCGTAGCGATACGCCCCGAGGGGCTGATGGCTATGATACAGCCTGGACTAAATAGGGCAAATAAGAATGACAAAGTACCTGTACAGATGATGGTTGACGCCTCTAAGGAGCGAGTCAACCACAACCTCTTTGACAAGCGCAGCTATGGCGTAGCCCTTTATCACGAGAGTAATCTGCACGAGCCGTTTGGCTGGACTGGCTTTGACCTTAACCTAGGTCTGCGTATCGACGCTGAGCGTCAGGCGATGGACTTCGACAGCGACTTTAGCCTAGGGCTAGAGGTAGCTCCAAAGGCTAGGCCTGAGGCAAAGAAGCACTTTGACGTGGCCAGCCGCTTGGTAGGTGAGGGAGCCTATCAAGACTTCTTCCAGGTCCTACCTAAGCTCTCTCTGAGCTATCGACCCACAGCTGGTAGCTACCTCTTTGTGGCAGCCTCTAAGAGCTACAAGACAGGTGGATACAATGAGCAGATGATGACCGAGGTGCTGATGCAGCAGGCGCAGCATGAGATGATGGCACTCGTCATGTCGCAGGGCAAGCAGCAGCCACAGGTACAGACGGGCGATGCTAACCTAGCCGCCTTCAAGCCTGAGCACGCTTACAACCTAGAGCTGGGCGGACGTCTCCTGACGCTACAAGATCGCCTCTTCGTGTCGGCTACGCTCTTCGGCTCATGGATACGAGACCTACAGGTGGCACGCTTCGTGACCACTGGTACGGGACGCACGACGGCCAATGCTGGTAAGGCACTCTCGCTCGGTGCTGAGGCGTGTGTCAAGGCACGTATATGGCGTTCGCTCACGATCTCTGCGCAGTATGGCTATACGCACGCTATCTTCCAAGACTACCTCACGAGCCGTGCTAATCCTAAGGGCGGCGCACCGATAGAGGTAAACTATGAGGGTAACTATATTCCCTACGTTCCAGCACATACCTACGCCACGATGCTCCAGCTGAATGAGCCTATCCAGACTTCCTGGCTCAAGGGCGTACTCGCCTCGGTAGAGCTACGTGGCAATGGTCCTATCTACTGGGACTCAGAGAATCAGCATCGCCAAGATCCCTACATGACGCTCGGAGCACGCCTCGGCGTACGTCTCCCTTACGTCACCGTAGCCATCTGGG
>URKO01000209.1 GCA_900548415.1 uncultured Porphyromonas sp. | reverse complement strand
CTGATCTCTTGCTACTATGACTGGACGGAAGAGCAGCTACGTAGCGTACTCGTGCATGAGATGATACACTACTATGTGGAGCGCAACTACTTTCACAATGGTCAGCCGCAGCATGGGGAGCTCTTTACCAATAAGATGAATGAGCTAAATGAGAAGTATGACCTAAACATCGCTGTGGTCACAGATATAGATAAGTTCAAGGTAGCTAAGGGGTCGCCCATACTGCCACGGATAGCGGCCTTCTTTACTACGCTCCGCTATTAGCTATGGATCGAAATAAGATGAGCGATATAATGGACCATAAGTTAACCGCCTTAGCGCAGCTCCTCCTAGGCTCTGAGAGCCGTGTGAGGACCTTTGCGCTGGTCACGACAGAGAACTCTGTCGTAGAGCCGTCAGGCTCGCAAGCGCCGACGAGTGGAGGTGATTGTCTGGCAGCCTTCTTGCGCAGCGAACAGTACGCTTACGCAGTCCTAGAGCCACAGACGAGGGCTAAGGAGACACTCTGCCTGATCTACAACGTGGGGCCAGACGATGTGGGCTTTATCTGGAAGCGGGTCGATCTAGATCGTTTTCTCCTAGTGGAGCTCTCTCCGCTGGGAGACTCGCCTAGGAGTATGACGCTCACCTGCTTTCAGACGCTAGGCAGCGAGGCGGTAAGGGATCGGCCCAATCCTAAGGGGAGCCTCTATAGACAAGTAGGCGAGCGCGTGATCTGTAGGAGTCTGGAGAGCTTTTGCCACGTTTGTGAGTGGCACTGCTTGTCTATCCCTTTTGATAACTTTGCTGAGTCGGTTCGAGCGTTCAACGACTTTATCGATACCCGCTGTCGGCTATACGAGCTGTATGCTCAGCACTACGATTACTTGGCCCAGAAGAGTATGGATACCAAACTGATGCTTCGCTCACACCGTATATGTCGGGCGCAGCTATATGGGACGCACTACGACCTCTTCCTAAGGCAGTGATATCAGAGAAGTGTAATAGTTTGAGATACGAGATATGAAGATTTACTTTAGTCCAGAGTACAGTGGACATGTATATATTGACTGGTCAGCCCATCACGAGTTGCTATGGGACTCAGTCGTGGTAGACACAGCGGGGCTCATCACGCTCCTGGAGCTACACCTAGGCATCTACCACAAGGGGGATACGAAGCCTGAGCGCATAGCACGCTACTACAATGCGATGAAGAAGTACCTAGCGGAGCATCCCAAGAGTATCTTAGCAGCATCCTTTGGGATCGATGGGCTGAGCGTGGCAAAGCGTTGTCTCTCGCTACGCGATGATCTGGTGATGGCGGGCTGGCCTGTGGCGGGCTGTCATCTGTCTGAGCGACTGGACGCCTTGGCAGAGATCGAGCAGTACTTTGACTCGCCAGGGCTGGGAGAGCGGCTGACGGCTCTGTTGGCCCGAATCGGCAACTCCGCCATCTGTCAGCAGATAGAGGTGGTCATGCCTGTAGAGGTCGAGGTGCTACCGCCACGGATTGGAGCGCTACTCATGCTGATGGAGTCTCGTGGCGCTCGTCTCGAGGTGGAGCCAGTAGAGCTGCGCTCTAACCAGTCTAACCTAGCTCTGCTGCAAAGGCTCTTTACAACTGAAGGAAAAGAGCAGCGAGTCGAGCTAGACCCTACGGATCGGGAGAGTCTACAGGTGCTGCAGTTTGACGACGAGGCAAGAGCGATGGACTACCTGCTTGGCGAGGAGGGTCTGTCGGGTGCTGTCTATATCAACTCGGCTGGTAAGCTCTTTGACAACTACCTCTCACAGCGACACATGCCTCGCTCGGGGAGTGTCATCACGGGAGGCATACCGCAGCTCTCTCAGCTCTTTGTGCTGGGCCTGCGCATGCTACTCCGCCCGCTCAATGTGAAGCATCTACTGCAGTGGTGCTATACGCCGATCAATCCGCTCCAGGGCAAGCTGAGATACCGCTTAGCACGACAGCTGGCTCGTAGCGGGGGGTACTACTCTGACGAGGTACAGAATGTGATCCAAGAGTATCTCGAAGGAAAGTATGACAATAGCGAAAAGGATGCCCAGATGACGGAGCGGGAGAGAAAGTCTTTGCGGACTAAGCGGGAGCAGCAGATAGCTCTTTTCCTTCCTCCACAGGATATCAAGCGGAGTAACGAAGCACTCACGAGAGGCGAGCTGCTTGCTTTCATCGATGGCTATCTGCAGTGGTGTGTCGAGAGGCAGCAACTCCTAGCTCAGGATAGTGAGGAGCTGGTAGATAGTGTGCGACTCCTCAGCATCACGGCAGACCAAGCGAGAGCGCTCCGGATCATCCTGCAGGACCTGCGCGATGATCAGCCTATCACCGACTTACAGCTACGGAGCTGGTCTGCGACGCTCTACGAGAGTGTGGATATCGTGCAGTATGAGCCAGAGGAGGGGGCACTGGAGGTCATCGCTACTCCTGGGCAGCTGCTATCGTCTAGTCGGGACACGGTGTGGGTTAGCTTCTATGGAGAGAGCCAGACCAAGACACCTTACCCCGATCTGTCGAATAGTGAGGTGCGTGGACTGACCGAGGCGGGGGTACAGCTCTGGAGCCAAGAGGATGCCAGACGATATCACCATGCGATGACCTATCGAGCTTTTACCAAGACGCAAGGGAGTCTCAAGCTGATCCTCCTCAAGCGTCAAGGGGGCCAGGAGCCTGCCAAGCACCCGATCCATATTCGTCTGGAGAAGACAGTGACGAACTGGTCAGAGATGATCACACGCCCGCACTGTGCGAATAGCTATCAGCCTTATCCAGTCTGCAACTTAGCGGGAGAGGGTACCCCCGAGCTACACATCGAGCGAGGCGATCTGATAAAGTTCCCAGAGCTAGAGAGTGCCACATCACTGGAAACGCTGATCCTGCACCCGCTAGACTACACGCTAGAGCGTCTTGTCGATATTACGAGTATAGGCCTTGACCAGCTACAAGAGGTGAATAGGATCAAGGGTAATGTGGCTCACGACGTGATCAGCGGGCTATGCGATAAGGCGCAGGAGGGTGAGCGTGTCGATGCTGCCGTGCTGCGTCAGATAGTCGAGGAGTCGTATGATCAACTGTTTGATGAGGTGGTGCAGAGACATGGTGCTATCCTGCTTTTGCCCGAGAATGAGCTAGACAGGCAGTTCTTAAAGATCGATCTCAAAGAGTGTCTAGGTGCTCTGGCGAGCATCATGGAGGCCAGATCGTGCCGCACGCCCCACGGCCGGAAGGGGAAGTTCACCGGAACATCACCATTACCGGAAACACATTTGACC
>URKO01000208.1 GCA_900548415.1 uncultured Porphyromonas sp. | reverse complement strand
ACAGCCACACCAGCACGAAAGACCTTACCACGGCAGAGCGACATGAGCGTATTGTACCCACCGAAACTCCAGCCAAAGATAGCAATGCGCTCTCCGTCGATATAGCTAAACTGCTTGGGCAGTGCCTCAGCAGCTGCGATCTGGTCGCTACTCTCGCGCAGACCTAGCTCACGATAGGTGCACTTGCGCCACTCGGTGCCACGGCCACCTGTACCACGTCCGTCCACACAGACGACTACATAGCCAGCCTGAGCGAGTGCATACTCCCAGCCGATGTAAAACTGATCCAGCACCTCCTGCGAGTCGGGACCACTGTACTGATGCATCACCGTGGGGTAACGCTTGCTCGCGTCAAAGTGTGGCGGGCGGATCATCCAGCCATGGAGCGTGCGTCCTGGAGCCACCTCAATGGTAAAGAACTCCTTGTCGTTGTAGTCATACCCCTTGAGCTTAGCAACCAGCTGGGCGTTGTCTTCGAGCGTACGGATCACCTTGCCCTCCTTTGTCGTGCGGATTGTCGTGATGGTAGGCGTCTTAGCATTGCTATAGCTATTGATGAAGTAGCTATAGTCTTGCGTGAAGCTAGCGCGATTGATGCCAGCCTCTCCCGCTAAGACGGTCGTCTTGCCCCGTGGAGTCGTCTTGAGGACTCGTCTCTGGGTAGGCGTCTCGTCGGCAGCCTGGTAGTAGACGTTGCCCTCGCTGTCGCAGCCGTAGAAGCTGATGATGTCCCAGTTGCCCTGCGTCAGGCGCTTCTGGAGTGCTCCATTCGTACCATACTTATAGAGCTGCGTAGAGCCATCACGCTCGCTCAGCATGACGATGCCATCGGGTACGAAGCGCATGGAGTTGATAAACTCATTGTTGATGTATCGCGGATCTTGCTCGCGAAGGGTCAGACGAGGCGTACGGCTCTTCGGATTGATGCGGTACACCTTGAGATCGTTCTGCAGACGATTGAGCGTGACGGCTGCTAGATCGCTGCCCCAGCCAGTGAAGACGATGCGAGGTATATAGCCGTCCGCATCTAGCGGTAGCTCTACACGATCGGTACGCTTGAGCTCGAGGTTGTAGAGATGTAGCGAGACGGTAGAGTTTTCCTCGCCCACCTTCGGATACTTATAGACATAGTCCGTGGGATAGAGTCCGTCTCCGTAGATCGGCATCGAGTAAGCCTTCACATGGCTCTCATCACTGCGCACGAAGGCTAGGAAGTCGCTCTGGGGGCTCCACTCCATCAGGCGTGTCGTGCTAAACTCCTCTTCGTAGACCCAGTCGGTGGTACCGTTGATCACCTCATTGCGCTTACCATCCGTGGTGACCTGCACCTCTGAGTTGAAGTCAAACTTCTTGATGTATATATTATTGTCTCTGACGAAAGCGACCATTCGCCCGTCAGGACTGAAGGTGGGGATCATAATGTCGCCCTCGGTGAGTGGTTCACAAAGGTTGCGACGCACATCGTAGTGGGTAGCGCGCATCGTATAGGAGCGCCGGTAGATCGGCTTGAGGTCGGTATAGATCAGGATATGATGTCCTGAGGGAGCTATGTCGTAGTCCCAAATCGCCTGGAGATCACACTCACGAGCGGTCGCTATGTCAAAGAGCGTATCGACAGCCCGTCCCGTCGCGTACTCATACTTGACGATACGCTGGTAGTCATCGCTGATGAGCGTGTAGTGCTTGCCGTCGGGTAGTGAGCGAAAGCCGTTGCCAGCACCACGAGCAGCAAATGCGCCCGAGGTGACCTCAGGAAGTGTTATCTCTCGCCGCTGCTGGGCAACGAGCGTGAGCGAGCAGAGGAGGATGAGGGTGGTAAAGAGAGTGCGAGTACGCATGGATTAGAGATTAGAAGTTAGAGATTAGAGATTAGAGGCAAGACCATAGCGTAGACCCCGAGAGAGAGCCTACGCTATGGTGCTATGTAAGGGGGGATTACTTGCGCTTGAAGGTTAGGCTAGGCTGCCCCGAAGCGTCGTGTGTAGAGTAAAGCTTGAGCGTGTTCGCTCCATCCATACGAAAGGCTTTAGCCTCCTGTAGAGCTGCTAGGAAGATACGCTCGTACATCATATTGGAGCATGCCATGCGAGTAGCCATCATGTCTCCGACCTTGATGCGACCGTCAGAGTAGACAAAGCACTCACCACCATAGCTATTGCAAGCAGCTTGACCAGAGATACTTGCTCCGCTGATGCTGATAGTAGCTGTCTGAAGCGCATCCTTATTGATCTTGATGCCATCCATGTGCGTAAGCTCCCAAGAGCTACCGTCGAGTGAGGCCAGATTGATCTTGCTACCGTTCTTACTAGAGCCGCAGCTGACGCAGAGTAGCGTAGTCAGCATGAGTAGTGCTACAAGATAGATTCTCTTCATAGTGATTCGTTTGCTATTGGTTATTCATTAGTATTGTGATAGAGACAGATGCTCTACCGATATGGGTGTGTCAAAGAATATGGATGCCGTACGGGAGAAGCGCTCCGTCTGCTCCGTCGTGTAGTAACGTGTCGTGCCTCCACGCGTGAGCTGAGCCGCCATCTCGGGGTGACGTACGAGGTACTCCTCGAGAGACTTAGCGACCAGTTCGCCCTGGGCCACCACCTTGATCGATGGAGTCAGCAGACGCTGTATTTTAGGCATTAGTATCGGGTAGTGGGTACAGCCGAGGATGATCGTATCAATCTTCTCATCCTTTGCCAAGAGTCGCTCTAGATGCTTGCGCACGAAGAAATCGGTCCCCGGGCTATCGCTCTCACCCGTCTCCACGATAGGCACCCACAGCGGGCAAGCCTCCTGCACGACCGTCACATCGGGATAGAGCTTGTGTATCTCAGCCACATAGCTCTCACTAGAGACGGTACCCTCAGTGGCGAGGATGCCCACATGCTTGGTACCCGTGAGCGTATCGATGCACTCGACCGTCGGGCGGATGATCCCCAGCACACGACGACGCATCGAGCCTCCGTCGAGCTTGGGCAGATCCTCTTGCTGTATCTGTCGGAGTGCCTTCGCCGAGGCTGTATTGCAGGCCAAGATGACCAGCGGACAGCCTAGGTCAAAAAGCCGCTCGACCGCCTCTCGCGTAAACTGATAGACGACACGCATCGACCGCGAGCCATAAGGCGAACGCGCATTGTCACCAAGATAAACGAAGTCGTACTGAGGCAGTTGCTCCTGCAGTTTACGCAGGATCGTCAATCCTCCGTACCCTGAGTCAAAAACCCCGATCGGACCCTCTATCTGCTGCATCTGTGTATACTATATATTATAGTGTCT
>URKO01000207.1 GCA_900548415.1 uncultured Porphyromonas sp. | reverse complement strand
ATCCGAGTCTTTTGTCACTCCGATCACTCCGATATTTATAAACTTCTCAGCAGTCTGCGTCTTCGTGGTCTGAGCCACTGTGAGAGCAGACAAGTCTCAGCATCGTGTGAGGCTAGCCACGGGGGCAGCCAGCGCACTGTCTGATCTGCTGGAAGAAGTCGTTGCCCTTGTCATCGACTAAGATGAAAGCAGGGAAGTCCTCCACCTCTATGCGCCAGATAGCCTCCATACCCAGCTCGGGATACTCGAGGCACTCGACATGCTTGATGCTCTCCTTCGCTAGGATTGCTGCGGGGCCACCGATGCTACCGAGATAGAAGCCTCCATGTGACTTGCAAGCGTCTGTAACCTGCTGACTGCGGTTGCCCTTGGCAATCATGATAAGGCTACCACCATGGCTCTGGAAGAGGTCTACGTAGGGATCCATACGTCCTGCCGTGGTGGGTCCAAAGGAGCCACTAGGCATACCCTCAGGCGTCTTAGCGGGACCGGCGTAGTAGATCGGGTGATCCTTGATGTACTGGGGTAGCTCCTCACCACGATCGAGACGCTCCTTAAGCTTGGCATGGGCTATGTCACGTCCTACGACGATGGTGCCTGAGAGCGAGAGACGCGTAGAGACAGGGTACAGACTCAGTTGCTTGCGTATCTCGTCCATCGGGCGATTGAGGTCTACCTTGACGACCTCGCCCTCGGTGCCGTGGCGCATAGCCTCGGGGATGAGTCGTGCGGGGTGCTTCTCGAGTCGCTCGATCCACAGTCCATCCTTATTGATCTTAGCCCGTACGTTGCGATCTGCCGAGCAGCTCACTCCGAGTCCGACGGGACAAGAAGCTCCGTGACGTGGCATGCGGATCACTCGTATGTCATGAGCGAAGTACTTACCGCCAAACTGCGCTCCCAGACCAATCTCGTGGGTCGCCTCAAGGAGTCGTTGCTCCATCTCTAGATCTCGAAAAGCATGCCCCAGCTCATTACCCTCGGTGGGTAGCCCGTCGTAGTACTTGGCACTGGCGAGCTTGACCGTCTTGAGGTTTGCCTCTGCCGAGGTGCCGCCGATGACGAAGGCTATATGATAAGGAGGACAAGCAGCAGTGCCTAGCGAACGCATCTTGTCAACTAGGAAGGGGAAGAGCCGCTCCTCCGTGAGGAGTGCTTTGGTCTCCTGATAGAGGTAAGTCTTATTGGCAGAGCCACCGCCCTTAGCGATAAAGAGGAACTTATACTCATCGCCTTCGGTCGCCATCAGGTCGATCTGTGCGGGGAGGTTGCACCCCGTATTGACCTCGCGATACATATCGAGAGGTGCATTTTGTGAATAGCGGAGGTTGTAGCGGGTGTAAGTGTCGTAGACTCCGTGCGAGAGGTACTCCTCATCGCAAGCACCAGTCCAGACGTTTTGTCCTTTCTTACCTAGGATGATGGCGGTACCCGTGTCTTGGCAGAAGGGGAGCTGCCCTAGAGCACTCACCTCAGCATTGCGGAGGAAGGTGAGGGCGACAAACTTATCATTGTCCGAAGCCTCAGGGTCGGATAGTATTGATGCGACCTGCTCCTGATGGGCAGGGCGTAGGTAGAAGGCTACATCGTGCATAGCTCGCTCGGCAAGTATGCGTAGTGCCTCTGGCTCGACTTGTAGCATCTGGTGACCATTGCAGTCGACCGTGTGCACGTAGTCAGAGGTGATTAACTCGTACTCAGTCTTATCGGCTCCTACGGGAAACATCGGCTGGTACTGAAACGGTGGTGTGGGCATCTCTCTTGTGTCAGTTAAGTGTGTGTATAGAGAGCCTCGTGACATATCTCGTCATAGGCTCAAGTGGGGTAGGGGAAATAGTAAGAGACTGAGTGCTAGGGTCTGCCCTTAGAAGTCTAAGCGTGCGTTCCCCCCTGCATTCAGTCTCTATCAGGTTAAGAGGCTAGGCCTCTTTTGAGTTTATCTTACCAAGCGAAGATAGGTAGTGGAGACATCATCTCGTTGACCTCCTTACGTACCTTAGCTATCTCAGCCTCGTTTTCAGGATCACGCAGTACGCGGTCTATGAGCTCGACGATGTATGCCATCTTGTCCTCCTTGACACCACGCGTCGTGATAGCGGGCGTACCCACACGGATACCAGAGGTCTGGAATGCAGAGCGTGAGTCAAAGGGTACCATATTCTTATTGACCGTGATGTCAGCACGTACGAGTGCGTTCTCAGCCACCTTACCCGTTAGGTCAGGATACTTAGAGCGTAGGTCGATGAGGAGGCAGTGATTGTCCGTACCGCCAGAGATACAGTTGTAGCCCATCTTGACAAAAGCCTCGCCAAGTGCCTTAGCATTCTTCATCACCTGCTTCTGATACTCCTTAAATGAAGGATCAAGCGCCTCGCCAAAGGCAACAGCCTTAGCTGCAATGACATGCTCTAGTGGACCGCCCTGGATGCCTGGGAAGACAGCTGAGTTGAGCAGCTGAGACATCATCTTGACAACCCCCTTAGGCGTCTTGAGACCCCAAGGATTCTCAAAGTCCTTACCCATGAGGATGATACCACCACGAGGACCACGTAGGGTCTTGTGTGTCGTAGAGGTGACGATGTGAGCATACTTGACAGGGTTGTCGAGCAGACCAGCAGCGATCAGTCCGGCGGGGTGAGCCATATCGACCATAAAGATAGCACCGATCTCGTCAGCTACCTTGCGGAAGCGTGCGTAGTCCCACTCGCGACAGTAAGCCGAGCCACCAGCGATGATGAGCTTAGGCTTGTGCTGACGAGCTAGCTGCTCCATCTCGTCATAGTCGACCATACCCGTCTCCTTGCTTACGTTGTAGCCGATGGGGTGGTAGAGCGTACCAGAGCTATTGACAGGCGAACCGTGTGAGAGGTGACCACCATGGTCTAGGTTTAGACCCATGAAGGTATCACCAGGCTTGAGGCAGGTAAAGAGGACAGCCATATTAGCTTGAGCACCTGAGTGGGGCTGCACGTTGGCATACTCCGCACCAAAGAGCTTCTTGATACGCTCTATGGCTAGGTTCTCAGACTTGTCCACTACCTCGCAACCGCCGTAGTAACGCTTGCCAGGGTATCCCTCAGCGTACTTATTGGTCATACAGCTACCCATAGCTTGCATAACCTGATCGCTGACAAAGTTCTCAGAGGCGATCAGCTCAATGCCCTTTTGCTGGCGCTGATGCTCCTGTTCGATCAGATCAAAGATCTCTTGGTCTCTTTTCATTCTATGTGAAATTAAATCAGTTAGTCGTCATACATAGGTGTGCGAAGCCCCTAGCCCCTCA
>URKO01000206.1 GCA_900548415.1 uncultured Porphyromonas sp. | reverse complement strand
GAGATCTACTGGAATATTGATTAGCCCCCACCCCCGCTAACGGGTGCTTTTGCGACTACGTAGATAGAGTTCGCAACGATGTAGTACCTTTGTCCTCAAGAGGCGTGTCGAGATAGTCGATACACTTGGATGTACGGACGAAGACGAGGTCTTTGACAGTCAGATGAGATAGATACAGATTTGATTCTGTCATGCGTATTCGCATGATGTCCCACTAGCTCCATGAGCCTGTGGGATAACAATGGCTGGTAGTTAAAGTCAATGTTTTTACATTGAAGTCAATCATGATCATGATTATGGTGATTGGTGATTGATGATTATGAGATCTAAAGATCTCCTTTATACAAGGAAATAGAGTCTGTCTCTCCCGACTGCAATGCCTCCCCTCTAGACAATCCCCACAAAAAGATGGATCGAAACAGCATAGCTACACAAGCAAGACTTATGGAGACCAAAGCGGATCTCCTCAGGCTACTCAACCAGATGAAGTGGGATGAGATGGAGAGAGAGGGTATGGCCGATAGGTATCACCCGTTTACTACTACCAACATCAACTACTACTGCAACCCCAACCATACGGAGCTGCGATACAGGACCTTTAAGATCCCTAAGCGCTCTGGCGGCTCACGGGTGATCACAGCTCCGAGGAATAAAACCTTCAAGCTGCTCCTGCGGTACGTCAACGAGATATTTAAGGCACTCTACACGCCCTCACCTCACGCTATGGGCTTTACCGAGGGGCGCTCTGTAGTAACCAATGCAGACCTACATAGAGGGCAGATATATGTCTTCAACATAGACCTGCAAGACTTCTTCCCGAGCATCCACCAGGCACGCGTCTGGAAGCGCATACAGCTAGACCCACTAGGTCTCAAGCGTCCCATAGCCAACATACTGGCAGGGCTATGTGCCATGCGCGTAGATCTAGCGGATGGCGACGTGCAGTATGTACTACCTCAGGGTGCTCCCACATCGCCTATCCTCAGCAATATGATCTGCGACACACTCGATAGGAGACTGGCTGGACTCGCTCGGCGCTTCGGACTCCACTACTCACGCTACGCCGACGATATTACGTTTAGCTCTATGCACCACGTATATCAGCCAGACGGCGCCTTCAGGAGAGAGCTAGAGCGCATCATCACGGGGCAGGGATTTGTCATCAATCAGTCGAAGACACGACTACAGAAGAGAGGTGCCCGCCAAGAGGTCACGGGGATCATCGTCAGTGACAAGCTCAATGTCTCACAGCACTATGTACGAGACCTGCGCAACCTGCTATACATCTGGGAGCGGTATGGCTATGATACGGCTTGCAGTAGGTTTTATCCCAAGTATCAGGCAGACAAAGGGCATCTCAAGAAGGGAATGCCTCAGATGCCCAACATTATCGAGGGCAAGCTCCTGTACCTCAAGATGGTCAAGGGTGAGAGCGACTCCGTCTACCTACGGCTCAAAGCACAGTTTGACCGCCTCACAGGACAGCTCCGTGACACACGCAATATGACGCACAGCATCGCTTACTTAGAGACGACACCTCTCCTAGAGTTTGAGCAAAAGAACCATACGCTCGTGGAGATCCTCCACTCCACACCTCAGGAGCAGACAGACTCCGCCGCCACCTCCTCTCACCGATATGCGACCTTTACCCTAGGCGGGCATAAGATGCTGGCCTCTGTCAATAAGGTGCTGACAGCCCATGAGGAGCAGCACAAAGAGGCTCTCGCCATCTCACACTGTCTCTCGCCTGAGGGGCAGCACTTCTGGCTCATACATCGCCAGGATAAAGTAACTAACCGTCCCGCTCCACCCGTCGACCTAGATCAGCTGACCCAAGACCTAGCAGACCTACTCAGCGAATAGTACTTATGAATGACAAGCAGCAAAAAATCATCGCACAGATCGTCCGCCTATGTGCTCAGGACAAAGCCTTCGACAAGGAGCTTCGCAAGCACCTATCAATAGCTCCCGTCGCAGAGCTATCTACCGCTAGCGGGGAGCAGCTGGAGGAGATATACGAGTACTGTATCGCTAAGGTAGTCCAGCGCCAGGCACAAGAGTTTTATGCAGATATGCCGAGCGAGCTACAAAACGACTGTCTCGTAGAGGACTTCTGCCGTATGGAGGCCTTCAGGCGCAAGGGGTGCTTTGGAGACTTTGCACTAGCACTATACCAGCAGCTAGAGCATATCACAAATTGTCTCTTTGCCGACACCTCCCTGCAGAGTCTCATCCCCGCCATGTGGCACTGCTCAGCCTATGTCAATAGCCAAGGACTAAAGGATGACCAGCTCTCCGTCGCAAATCGTACCAACTCGACCTACACGATCGCACGGCTACTCTTCTTTGATAAGGCCAACACTAAGTGCAAGACACCGCTGAGCCAGCAGACCGCCAACGACAAGATGCGCATTGTCGTCTACTTCGTAGGCTACAAAGCTATGATGAAGAACTCAGACTATAGTGTCTACCTAGAGCAGACCAAGCTCCTCAAGGAGATCTACCTCTGTCGCAATATGAATCACCGAGGCAGTATACAGACACCCTACGCTCAGGACACTCTAGAGCACATCCTCGCGCACCAGTCGGTCTACTACCTCAAGTTCCTAGGTGCCCTGACACAGTTCGTAGAGCAGATCAAAGAGGGATGGCCAACCATACCCTCCACACTCAGCTACGCCCAGACCCTCCCTTACTGAGCCAAACTAATCTCGGGTTAGAGATTAGATCACTCCGATAGCTCTGATTCACTCCGATGGCTCCGATAGCTAACAGCCAACAGCTAATAGCTAACACAAGGCGGACTAGACGCTATGGTCTAGCCCGCCTTGTGCGTTATTGCTATGTAGTGTCTAGCGGATCATCTGTGATAGACGAGTACCTCCGTGATCACACCCTGAGGCGTGATGTAGACGTACTCCTCATGATCACCTCTCAGCTCTATATCAAAGCGATAGTAAGAGCCCTGAGGCATCTCGATGAAGTCTATATCGTCAATGCGTGCATTAGGAGACTTCTGCTGGAGTGCCTGCATGACGACCTCGGGTACGTTTCTCTGGGCCACCTCCCAGCTCGTAGAGATCCACTCACAAGATCTTGTGAAGAACACCTCCTTATCCTTCTTGTCATGCCGTATCTCCACCTTGACCATGCCACCGTCGTAGTCCACCTCTAGGATGCGGGCGTTGGCATAGCGGTCATTCAGGGTCTTCATACATTGCTCACTGAGGTGCCAATCCTTCGTTTGGCCACAAGAGGCAAAAAGGGCTACACTGCAAGTCAGCAGGAGCACTACAAAT
>URKO01000205.1 GCA_900548415.1 uncultured Porphyromonas sp. | reverse complement strand
AAAGTTAGAACCAAAGTCTAATCTCTATCTTCTAATTTCTAATCTCTAATTCTACAACTCATCTAGCTCTTCTAGTCCTGCGACGACATAGGGGCGAACCATATCCTGAGGCTTGTAGACCTCATCATTCCACTCGATGATGTCTAGATCCATCGGTATGATACCCTCCTCATCGTCGTCGTGATCACGTCCGAGCTTAGTCTCGAGCTTCTTCAGCTTAGCATCTAGAGCCTCGCAGTCTAGCTCTGTCTCAAAGAGTGCTATCAGATTGAGAAAGGCCTTAGCATCCTCGGGCATATCCATAGGCTCCGTGAGCTGAGGCGTCGAAAAGCGTATCGTGGGGAAGTGCTTCGTGAGTATCTCCATAACCTCCTTAACGTTGGCCGTGCGATGCTCATTACTGCCTATGCTGATGATCGCTTTGTTTTTCATTGCTTATTATTGGTAGTCTAGCGTCTAAAAGTTATTGTCATCTTCAGGATCCACCGCTTCTTGTCCTCGTAGGGAGTAGTCGTGGATCAGGTTGTATAGCTGCGTCGCCCAGTGCGGATCTAGTCCATACTGAGTCGCTAGCTCTATATAGTGAGCCTCTACAGCTGCTCGTTGCTCAGCTTGATAGAGGCCTAGATGGTTGGCCGTCTTATAGCGTCCTATGGTTTGCGTGAGCTTGCAGCGCTCCGCTAGTAGCTCTACGAGTGCAGCGTCTAGATCTCGCAGTTGATAGCGCATCGGGCGGAGCATCGCCTCGTGGTCGTCGCTGGGGTGCTGTAGCGACTTGAGTAGCTGACGTAGCTGCTCAGGCGTGATCTGCTGACGTGCATCTGTCCAAGCGTGCTCGGGATCGCAGTGACACTCGATCATAAAGCCATCAATAGGGTAGAGCAGGCCCGTGCGGCAGACCGCCTCTAGGAGGTCAACTCGTCCTGCTATGTGACTCGGATCAAGTAAGATGGGTAGGTGTTCCCCCGCGCCATAACGCTTTTGGTAGAGCGCGCGTAGCTGAGCTATCATCTCCCAGTGAGGGCTATTGCGTAGTTGCTTGGTGTAGACAGGCGTACAGCCTCTCAGGATAGCCATCACCTGGGCGACGCCTCGGCTCTTGATACGCTCTAGGGCACCCATCCATAGGGGGGCGTCGGGACTGATCGGATTCTTGACCAGGACGATCTGCGTTGCTCCCTCTAGTTGCTCGGCAATCGCCTCTACCATAAAGGGATTGCTCACCGTGCGAGCACCGATCCATACGAAGTCGACCTCCGCAGCGCGCACAGCCTCGACCTGTTCAGGCAGGCATACCTCGGTACCCACCTTGAGCCCCGTAGAGGCCTGCACCTCTTGGAGCCACGCAAGCCCCTCCACTCCGACACCCTCGAAGGATCCCGGACGGGTACGAGGCTTCCACAAGGCAGCCCGAAAATGTGTGACACCTTGCGCCTTTAGTCCTTGAGCGACCTCAAGCAGTTGCTCGCGACTCTCTGCACTGCAGGGACCCGCTACCAGCATCTGACTCGCTGGAGGCTCCTCAAGGGTACTATGGGCGGACGAATCATCCATATCTAAGGTCGTATACTCGTTTACTCGCTACAAAGGTATTAAAACTATTCCGACTAGAGGCACTCGGATCGGATACATTATTAATATAGTGTCTGGTGGTAGGGGTGTTCGTTGTAGTACAGCGATACGACTTCTGTGGGGACGCACGATCTGTGCGTCCGTTGTGTTAAAGGTTACAGCATTGTTGTTTTAACGAGGACGGACGCTCAGATCGAGCGTCCCTACAGGAGTCGTAGGTGCGTGCGTCCGTTGTGTCAAAGGTTACTGCGTCAGGCTAGTTCGACAACGGACGCTCAGATCGAGCGTCCCTACAGGAATCGTAGGTGCGTCCGTCCCCGTAAAAGGTTACTGCGTCAGGCTGGTTCGACAACGGACGCCCTCCCGCTAGACACACCCGAGCGTCCCTACAGCGTGTGATACGTCTTGCTCTGATGCGACTGTTTGACTCAAGTTGTACACTAAATCGTTTTTCCTATTGCAGATTCAAATATTTGTGCTACCTTTGCGGTGTACTACCAAAGACAAACGCTAAGCCAACACGCTTATGAATGCTAAACCGGTCATATCGCTACGCAATCTGCACAAGACTTATCAGGGTGCGCAGCCACTACATGTCCTCAAGGGGATCAACCTCGACATCTTCCCAGGCGAGATGGTTGCTATCATGGGAGCTTCGGGCTCGGGCAAGAGTACGCTCCTCAACATCCTCGGGCTCCTCGATAGCTACGACGAGGGGAGCTATCATCTAGGAGAGGAACTACTGAGCAATAGCCTCTCGGAGAACCGCGCCGCCGAGATCCGTTCTAGACAAATAGGATTCGTCTTCCAGTCGTTTAACCTTATCCCCTTCAAGAATGCGCTAGACAACATTGCTCTGCCACTCTTTTATCAGGGAGTAGGTCGCAAGGAGCGCACCAAGCGTGCTGCCGAGCTACTCTCCCGTATGGGGCTAGCCGACTGGGCGGAGCACCTGCCGAGCGAGATGTCGGGAGGACAGAAGCAGCGCATAGCTATCGCACGAGCCCTCATCACCACCCCCTCAGTCATCCTAGCCGATGAGCCGACGGGAGCTTTGGACAGCAAGACCACCATCGAGGTGATGGAGCTACTGCGGGAGATCAATCGCGAGTCGCACCTGACGATGATCATCGTGACGCACGAGCCTGGCGTAGCCGAGATGTGTGACCGCACGATACATATCAAGGATGGGCTGATCGAGGGCGGCGGTCTGACGAGCGGTCTGCCCGAGGAGGTGTTTGAGTAAAGAGGATCACACATTATGCGTATAGGACACGAATACTTCTCCGAGATCATAGACAATCTCAAGCGCAACCGCCTGCGCACCTTCCTGACAGGCTTTGCCGTAGCGTGGGGGATCATCTTTCTAGTCATCCTCCTCAGCATCGGCGTGGGGCTCAATCGTGGTATCTCTAAGAGTGCCAATGCGGGCGACACGGAGCCAAACTACGGCATATACTTTGGTGTCTGGATGACCAACCTCCCTTACCAGGGTTACCCAGCAGGTCGGTGGCTGTTCCTCGCTGAGTCGCAGTTCGCACAGTTGCAGGAGATGGTGCCAGCTATTGAGGACATCACTCCCAACCTCAGGTCTTGGAATAAGATAACCTACGCATCACAGGTGGTCGAGGGGTCGGTAAAGGGTATCGGAGCCAACTATTTCGGGCACTTCGAGACCCGTATCAAGATGCTGGCGGGACGTGGCATCAATGGCAACGACGTATATAATAA
>URKO01000204.1 GCA_900548415.1 uncultured Porphyromonas sp. | reverse complement strand
GGGCAGGTTCGCATAAAAAGCAAAAGACGGGACCGCCGTGGGGAGTTGCTGTACGAATTTGATCTTGATGTACTTACCCTTGATAGAGGGTGGTGGAGTCTTCTCGATCAGCGGCAGTAGCACTTGGTTGAGCTGGTGCGTTGGGATGCGTGTCGAGCGCATATCGTAGACATGCTGTGCCGTCTCGATGACCTTGAGGATGCGCTGCTTATTGAGTGCTGAGATAAAGAGGATGGGGAAGTCGGTAAAGGGGGCAAACCGCGCACGGATCGCCTCCTCCATAGTGCGCTGCACGGGCGTGCTTTTGTCCTCGACGAGGTCCCACTTATTGACGCAGACGACCAGCCCCTTGTTGTTGCGCTGGATCACCCGAAAGATGTTGGCGTCCTGAGCCTCTATACCTCTCGTAGCATCGATCAGCATGATGCACACATCGGCATTTTCGATAGCACGGATAGCACGGATCACCGAGTAGTACTCGAGGTCTTCGTTGACCTTGCCCTTCTTGCGGATGCCCGCTGTATCAACGAGGTAGAAGTGCTGGTTGAACTTATCGTACTCCGCAAAGATGCTGTCACGCGTCGTGCCCGAGCGGTCGGTGACGATGTTGCGCTCCTCGCCGATGAGTGCGTTAAGGAGCGAAGACTTACCCGCATTCGGTCTGCCCACGATGGCAAAGCGAGGCAGCTCGAGGAGAGGCTCATGATTGCCCTCCTTAGGGAGCAGCTCTAAGATATGGTCTAGGAGATCGCCCGTCGAGGAGCCGTTGATCGCAGAGATAGGGTAGGGGTCGCCAATGCCTAGGGAGTAAAACTCCGCCGCGTCATTGTGCTGGGTGAAGTTGTCCGCCTTGTTGGCCACCAAGATGATAGGCTTGCTCGTCTGTCGGAGCATCAGAGCTATCTCGTCGTCTAGGTCGGTCACGCCGTTGAGTATGTCCACGACAAAGAGGATCAGGTCAGCCTCTTCGACCGCTATGCGCACCTGCTTATTGATCTCCTCCTCGAAGACATCATCGCTGCGCAAGACCCATCCGCCGGTGTCTACAATCGAAAAGGTACGCTCGCACCAAGTGACGTGGCCGTACTGTCGGTCACGTGTCGTACCCGCCTCCTCTGTGACGATAGCTTGGCGGGAGCGAGTCAGACGATTGAAGAGGGTACTCTTGCCCACGTTGGGGCGTCCTACGATGGCTACTAGATTACTCATAGCTTGATATCTCTTATAGACTATGTCAGTCTGCTTAGTATATAAATAGGTGCGTCAAAAAAAGCAACTCAACGGCTAGATGTCATAGCCAAACTGTGTCAATGCTTGATCGCTCTGACGCCAATCCTTATCCACACGGACTAATAGTGTCAGGTGGATATGCTTGTCAAAGAATCGCTCTAGATCCTTTCGTGCGGAGATGCCGAGACGCTTGATGGCAGAGCCTTTGTGCCCAATGATGATCCCCTTTTGCGACTCACGCTCTACGAGGATCACGCAGCGCATGTCGATTCGGTCGGGACTCTCGACAAACTCCTCCACGACGACCTCCACGGCATAAGGCACCTCCTGATGGTAGTACTGGAGCGCCTTCTCGCGGATGATCTCCGAGACGAAGAAGCGTGCTGGCCGATCGGTCAGCGCGTCCTGCTCGAAGTAAGGCGGCGACACGGGGAGCAGCTCCTCAATGCGCTTCTTGAGCGGAGCTAGGTTAAACTGCCTCAGTGCCGACACTGGGATAATCTCCGCCTGTGGTATGATGCCGTGCCAGTAGTCGACTAGCTCCTCCAGATGCTTCTGGTCTGTTAGGTCTACCTTATTAATGACCACGATGATCGGACAGGAGAGTCGCTGTACACGCTCCACGAAGTCGTGATGCTTGTCTCGCTCCTCCATCGTGTCAGTGACGTAGAGTAGCAGGTCAGCATCCTCTAGAGCTTGCTCCGAGTAGGCGCGCATACGCTCCTGCAACTTGTAGCTAGGTTGTAGCACACCAGGCGTATCGCTGTAGACCACCTGCATCTGTTCGCTATTGACGATGCCTAGGATGCGATGCCGTGTCGTCTGCGCCTTGCTCGTGATGATCGAGATACGCTCTCCGACCAGGTAGTTCATCAGCGTCGACTTGCCCACATTAGGGTTGCCGACGATGCTCACGAAGCCACTCTTGTAGCCCTCTGGTAAGGGCTTACCGGCGAGGTGCTGTAGCTCCGTCATAGCCCCAGACTAGATAGACAGCTCCCCACGTGTACCCTGCACCGAAGGAGCTTAGGATGAGCTTGTCGCCCTTCTTGAGCTTAGGCTCATACTCCCAGAGACAGATAGGTATCGTGGCGGAGGATATGTTGCCATACTTCTCGATAGTGACCATCACCTTGTCCATCGGCACCTCGGTATACTCCGATACAGCCTGGATGATACGCATATTAGCTTGGTGAGGTACGACCCACGCAACATCATCGTTGGTCAGATGGTTGCGCTTCATCACCTCACGGCTCACACGAGCCATGTCGAGGACCGCATTCTTAAAGACATGCTGCCCCTCCTGATAGACAAAGTGCTCATGGCGTGCGACCGTCTCCGCCGTGGCGGGACTAGCCGATCCGCCCGACTTCATGATCAGGTGCGAGCGGCCATTGCCGTCGGTCTTGAAGAGAGCATCCTGTACGCCTAGCGAAGTATCTTCCGTACGCTCCAGGAGAACGCAGCCCGAGCCATCACCAAAGAGCGGACTCGTCTGGCGGTCGGTGTAGTCAATCGCTGCGGACATCTTCTCCGTAGCCACTACGATCAGACGCTTGTACTGTCCTGAGCGAATGAAGTTGGCACCCGTCTCTAGCGCATAGAGCCAGCTAGGGCAGGCCGAGTTGATATCAAAGGTAAAAGCGTGTCGACACCCAGTCTCAAAGGCTACGATCGAAGAGGTCGAGGGAAAGTGGTAGTCGGCCGTATTCGTCGCTAGTATGATACCCTCCACTGAGAGCGGGTCTATACTCCACCGCTCCAACATCTGGCGAACAGCTTGGATAGCTAGGTAGGATGCGCCGAGGCTCTTGTCCTTGAGTATGCGGCGCTCCTTGATGCCTACACGTGTCATAATCCACTCGTCGGTGGTGTCGACCATCTGCTCTAGGTCGGCATTAGTCAGTCGATCCTCTGGTAGGTAAGCACCTACGGCAGTGATCATCGCATTGTATTGGGTCGAAATCATGTACTGTTTGAAACTACTCGGAAATGGTATTCGATCGCTAAGGTAGTAAAAATCGACCAACGAACGTACATCTAGCTCGAAAGATCTCAGCCGTTGCTCGAGATCGGAAGAGCGTCGTGTAGGGAAAGAGTGTAGATCT
>URKO01000203.1 GCA_900548415.1 uncultured Porphyromonas sp. | reverse complement strand
ACGAGGAGGCGGTTGGCAAAAGCGTCTCTGTCGACAATGTCTCCTTTACCGTGGTGGGAGTCTACGAAGCTGCGCAAAACCAATCGGCATCCTATATGCCGAGCAGCACCTTTACCATGATTCGTTCCAATGATCAGCGTATTGATGGTGGCTATATCTATGCGCCTACGATACGGAGCAAGAAGGACTTCGACGCTTTCAATAAGGAGCTCCTCAAAGCGCTCAGCTCGATACTCTCCTTCTCGCCCGATGATGATCAGGCGATGTGGGGCTACTCAAACTATGTCAACAACGAGCAGTATAATAAGGTAGTCAACTACTTCTATCTCTTCCTCTGGATCGTCGGGCTGAGCACGCTTCTCATCGGCATCGTCGGCGTGAGTAACATCATGCTGGTCACGGTGCGGGAGCGATACAAAGAGATCGGCATACGCAAGGCTCTGGGCGCTAAGCCCCGTGACATCCTAGCGATGATTATGGTCGAGAGCCTCCTCATCACGGCGGTGGCGGGTGCTATCGGGCTGGTCATTGCTGTGGGGCTCGTCGCTCTAGGCGACTACCTCGTGACCGCTTACCACATTGGCGAGATGTCCATTATGGGCGAGACGATCCACCTCTTTGACACGCCAGTCCTCTCGCCACAGATGGCGCTGGGCATCCTCGTTGTGATGATCATTGCGGGGATCGTGGCGGGCTACACGCCAGCTCGTAGAGCAATACGTATTTCGGCTATTGAAGCGATGAGAGATTAGTGACACACCCTAGCGTAAAGACTGTACTATGAGACTATTTGATCGAGACATCTGGGGTGAAGCTTTTCACTCCTTACGAACGAATCGCAAGCGTTCCATCGCAACCGCCTTCGGCATCTTCTGGGGCATCCTGATGCTGGTCATCTTGATGAGCTTGAGCCAAGGCTTCTCCAATGGCATGCGCAAGCAGCTAGGCGGCATCTCAAGCAATACCACTATGCTCTACTGCTCCACAACCAGTAAACCGTACAAAGGTTACCCCACCGATCGCTGGTGGTCGCTCTCGTTGAGCGACCTAGACAACCTCCAGAAGCGTTTCCCCGAGATAGAGACGATAGCTGCTATGCAGCAAGGCTCGTGGAACACGCCCGTCAGCTACGGCACCAAGAGTACGACAGCACCGCTCTACTCCGCCTGGGCCTCTTATGACAAGATCGTCTATTCAACCCTCTTAGCCGGACGACGGCTCAACGAGAGCGACGAGCAGCAGCACCGTCGTAACTGCACCATCGGTGAGGAGGTGAGCCAGAAGTTCTTCGCTTCGCACGAGGAGGCATTGGGCAAGGTTATCAATATTGACGGCTCTTACTATACCGTCGTGGGAGTCCTCAAGAGCAAGTCTAAAGGGATGAATATCAATGGCTATGAAGCGCAAAAGGTACGTATCCCCTACACGATCCTTGTCGCATCACTCGGCCAGAGCAATGAGGTCTACCAAGTTATCTACTCGCTCCATGGCGATGGTAAGGATAGCAAAGCGATCAACGACCGCATCAAAGCTTACATCCGCTCTACCCACGACATAGCACCAGACGATGAGAGCGCCGTAGGTGAGTTCAACGTAGCAGAGATTTTCACCGCCCAAAACTCCATGCTGTGGGGCGTCAATGTCTTCGTCTGGTTCATCGGTATCGGCACGCTCCTCTCGGGCATCATCGGCATTAGCAATATCATGCTCGTCTCGGTCAAGGAGCGCACTCGTGAGATCGGCATACGTCGTGCACTCGGTGCGCAGCGCAAAGACATCGTACGACTCATCCTCCTAGAGAGCGGCATGCTGAGCCTCCTCGCGGGGCTCGTAGGGCTTCTCCTCGGTGTGGGGATCATGTCTGTCGTCGCACAGATCACCGCCTCCATGGGAACCGAGATGCTGGTCAATCCGCTGATCCCCTTTGGCACAGCGATTGGCGCGCTCCTCTTCATCATCATCGGAGGCGTGGTGGGCGGTCTCCTGCCACTCAAGAAAGCACTCGAGATTCGCTCCATCGAAGCCATTCGTGAGGAGTAAACCAACAATCAACTTTAGGTAAAAACAAACACAACATAAAGAACTATGAAAGCTAAGCGTATCTTCAAACTTTCCCTTTGGGTCATCTTCGGCCTGCTCGTCATCATGACCTTCGTCTTCCTCTATAAGAAGGCACAGCCCCAAGCGACCATCTACTCGGTAGAGACGGTGACCCGCGTCCCCTCTATCCAGCGGTCTATCATCCTCACTGGCAAGATAGCTCCTCGCAACGAGGTGATGATCGTGCCACAGCTCAACGGCATCATCGCCGAGATCATGAAGAAGCCTGGCGACCTCGTCAAGGCGGGTGACATCATCGCGCGTATCAAGGTGGTGCCCGAGATGGGTTCGGTCAATCAGGCAGAGTCGCAGGTCGAGATAGCAAAGATAGCTCTCGACGAGGCAGAGCAGAAGTACAAGATAGCGACCGAGCTGCACCAGCAAGGGATCGTAGCCGAGGAGGAGTATGCCACGACCAAGGCTAACTACCTACAAGCTAAGGAGCGCCTTGCGAGTGCTAAGGATGCTTACAACATCGTCCTCACCGGCATGAGCCAGCGCAATGCTCAGGGCTCTACGACACTGGTGCGCAGCACGGTAGACGGGACGATACTCGACATACCAGTCAAGGAGGGTAACTCGGTCATTCAGGCCAACTCCTTCAACGCTGGTACCACCATCGCCACCATCGCCGACATGACGGAGATGATCTTCATCGGCAAGGTGGACGAGGTCGACATCGCTCGTGTCGCTACGGGACTACCTGTCACGGTGCGCATCGGAGCGATCGAGGGGTCCGCCTTCTCAGGCGTCGTCGAGTACATCTCGCCCAAGACAATCCAGCAGCAGCAAGGCACGCAGTACGAGCTCAAGGCAGCCATCACCATCGACGACTACAGCCGCATACGCTCCGATATGAGTGCCAATGCGGAGCTTATCACTGACCAAGTTTCCAACGTCCTAGCTGTTCCCGAGGGTGCACTTCAGTTTGAGGGCGACAAGGTCTATGTTGAGGTGGTCACCTCCGATGCTGACCCGAAGCATCTAGAGACGGAGCGCCGTGAGATCAAGACTGGCATCAGCAATGGTAGCCTCATCGAGGTCAAGAGTGGTCTCAAGGAGGGCGAAAAGGTCAAGGGTACTCCAGTAGCTGCCTAACCGAACGAAGATTATTTATAGCCCTACTTCTGTCTGATTCTACCACTCAATAGATGAGAAGGTTACGAGTTCCAAAACTTTTCCAGCCTTGGAACTAAAAAGTTCCAGCGGAGGAACTGAAAAGTTCCAAGGGAGGAACTGAAAAGTTCC
>URKO01000202.1 GCA_900548415.1 uncultured Porphyromonas sp. | reverse complement strand
GATCGGCGTTCGGATAAGCCAGTACTCGCAACTTAGTATATAATTGTGTACGCTCGGTGGCAAGTGTACCTTAATGCTATGTCAATCGATCAGATGCATATCTCTCAAGAGGTGCTGCGCCTATGGGCGTGGGGCTATAGCTGTGCTATGCCTCAAGCTATGCTACGCTGGTGGTCGATCGACTTGACATAGCAGATAAAAGCAACAATCGTATGATGCAACGACTCCTATTATTATATATGACACTACTCCTCGGTGGGCTATCGCTACAGGCGGGCAATAAGATCTTTGAGACTGACTCGCTCTTTGCAGGTATGGGGCCTAATGACAAAGGAGCTATCCTCGTGGTTCACTTTGGCACAACGCATGACGACACCCGTCGGGTCACGCTCGATGCAATCAATGAGCGCATAGCGACCGCCCATCCTGAGCTAGAGGTTCGCCAGGCCTATAGCTCTCGTATCGTGCGCAAGCGTCTAGCTGCGCGGGGAATAGAGATTCCCACGCCTGGAGAAGCACTCAAGGCACTAGCGAGTGAGGGCTTTACCCATCTGCTGGTGGTCTCGACGACCATCGTTGATGGGGTAGAGATGGAGTCGCTCTCCTATGAGGTGGCTCACCAGCAGCAACTCTTTAAGAAGATTAGGTTGGTGACCCCACTACTCTTCTACGAGAGCGACTACAAGGATTTGGTCTCCATCATGACGGCACACCTCGATCCAGATGTGGCTTACCTCTGGGTGGGACACGGCACCTACGATAGTGCTACGGCTCAGTATGCGATGCTGGATCACTACTTACAAAACCACGGCTATGGTCAGGTGATTGTGGGCTGTGTGGAGGGCTACCCGTACTATGAGGAGGCGCTGGAGCGTCTGCGTGCTACGGGCCTCAAGCGAGTCTGTCTACAGCCACTGATGATCGTAGCAGGCGAGCACGCTAAGGAGGATATGCTCCAAGAGTGGCAACCCCAGCTAGAGGCTCTCGGATATGAGGTCGAGAGCGTGGTGCGTGGTCTGGGCGAGCTGCCAGAGGTACAGGAGATGATTGTGAAGAAGGTTGACTTCTTTATGACACATCATCGTCTCTCTATTATGGACAAGAAAGCGATCTATGAGGAGACGGGCGAAAAGTTACACCAGTCTGACTCTATAGCTCAGTAAACCGATGAGACGTAGCTACTTTTACCTATTCCTGTTACTGGCTAGCTGTGTGCTCCCGCTCACAGCGCAGCAGAAGACACGCACACAGCCTCACGACACGATAGACTATAAGCGTCTCGGCGAAGTGGTCGTAGTGGCTCCTACTCATAGACGTATCATGCAGCAGCAGGCACTCTCGGCGATCAGCCTAGACGTCAAGCCGCTCATCGCCTCTATGGGTAGTCTCAACGAGCTGGTCGCTCAGAGTTCGGGCGTACGGCTCAGAGAGTCTGGTGGCGTAGGCTCGAGCAATGAGCTATCGATCAATGGTATGTCGGGGCATGCTGTCCGCTACTTTATCAATGGTGTGCCGCTCTCCTCGATGGGTGAGGGGGCTTCGCTTGCTACGCTACCGGTGAACCTCATCGACCGCGTCGAAATCTACAAAGGGGTGGTACCTCCTGAGCTAGGGATGGACGCTCTGGGAGGAGCGGTCAACATAGTAACGAACACGCGTGGGGAGAGCTATCTGGACTGTTCGCTGCGAGGTGGCTCCTTTCACACCTTTGCCCTAGACCTAACGGGGCAGTATAGAGAGCAGCGGAGCGGCTTTACAGTGCGTCCTACGCTACGCTATCAATACTCGAAGAACGACTACATCATGCGCGGTGTGGAGGTGTGGAACGGCGAGACGCAAGAGTACGAGCAGCGAGACTTTCGACGCTTTCACGATGGCTACCAGTCGCTCCTGGGCCGTCTGCAACTGGGCGTGACTAAGAAGCTATGGGCCGACGCAGCCCTGCTCGGAGTGGGCTATACGAAGAGTGAGAGCGAGATACAGACCGGCTTTCGCCAGTCGCTAGTCATCGGCGAGGCGATGCGGGACCGTGATGACCTGAGCTTCTCGGCACACTACGCCAAGCGCAATCTATTTACCCCCGGACTATCGGCTACGCTAGATGCTTCATTCGCTCGCAACCATATTATTATCACAGATACCGCCTACCGCAAGTACAGCTGGGACGGGACCTTCGTAGAGACTCACTATAGCGAGGTGATGCGCCGCACACGGATGATTCGTCACACGGTGCGTCCTACCTGGACGGCTCGGGCTAACCTTGCCTACGTGCTACCACGGGGCGGACATCTCAACCTTAACTATCAGATGACCGCCGTCGCCAATGAGCGGTACGATACCTACGATCCGAACTTTGAGGCCTCAAGGGATCGTATGGGAAGGCACATCTTGGGACTCTCCTATGGGACGTCGCTTCTCAACGGCCGCTTGCGTGGGATGCTCTTTGTCAAGGACTATCTCTACCACGTAGCCATCGAGCAGGCTGATATGTACTGGTTGACGGGCTCTGACAAGGTGCCAGCGCAACAGACGAAGAACGAGCTAGGCTACGGTCTTGGGCTACGCTACACAATCGCTGACGAGCTGGCAATCAAAGGCTCGTTCGAGCGTGCCACCCGTCTGCCGACAGCCCGCGAGCTGATGGGTAACGGGGCCAACATCTACCCCAACTTCAAGCTCCATCCCGAGCAAGCTTACAACCTCAACCTAACGCTCTACGGTCAGGCGCAGTGGGGCGACCTGCACTTCCTCAACTACGAGGCGACCGCCTTCTATCGCAACGTCTCTAACTACATCCACCGTGTGGTGCTGGGTGATGTCGAGAGCCAGTACGATAATGTCGGCTCGTCGCTCGTCCTCGGTGGCGAGATGGAGGTCAAGTACAACTATGCCAACCTCCTAGACCTCACGCTCAACGGTACCTACACCGACGAGCGGGACCGCACGCGCATCAACATCTACGGTAAGCCGAACCCGACCTATGGCTATCGGATCCCCAACGACCCCTTCCTCTACGGCAATCTGCTCCTAGGGGCTAACTGGCGCAAGCCGTTTGGCATCCAGGCGAGCGCTATACACTTCAACGCTGGGCTAGGCTACATCCACTGGTTTTACCTCACCTGGGCAGCCTTCGGTCGCAAGGACACTAAGGCTATCATACCGACCAGCTACGACCTCTCGGCTGGGGTCACCTGGAGCTTCGCTCATGACCGCTACTCCATATCACTGCAGAGCAGCAACCTGCTAGACCGTCCGCTCTACGACAACTATATGCTACAGAAGCCCGGACGCGCCTTCTACTGCAAGCTCCGCATATTCCTGAACTAGAGACATACTTATACTAATAATACAA
>URKO01000201.1 GCA_900548415.1 uncultured Porphyromonas sp. | reverse complement strand
GACAAGAAGACAAGTGCCGAAGAAGACAGAAGCACGTACAGTGCCATACTGCTCAGCGATCATCGGTGAGAGCCAAAAGACAGCAAAGACACCTAGACGAGCCACAGCCATCTCGATACCCATAGCGAGAGCCATCTCCTTGCCCTCAAACCACTTGACGATAGAGCGAGAGACCGTCACGCCTCCCATCTCTGTACCGCAGCCGAAGAGTGCAAAGCCCACACAGGCTAGCTTTGCAGAGGCTGGCATAGCGGGCCAGAAGCTGTTGAAGAAGTCATACCCGAAGCCTCCTGCATTAAAGGCGGGACTCAGTGCGTATAGCTTGATCAAAGCTCCGATCACCATCAGAGAGCCTGATAGGAGGAAGGTAAAGCGCACCCCCATCTTGTCTAGGATGATACCTGCGAAGATGAGGAAGAAGAAGAATACATTGATAAAGAACTCACTACCTCCATAGGTCCCGAAGACGGTAGAGCTCCAGTTAAGCTCTGACTCAACCATCGTCTTGACAGGTGAGAGGATGTCTACAAACATGTAGGCAAAGAACATCGTGAGTGCGACTAGTGCCAGTGCTAGCCATCTCATCCCTGCGTTGTCTCGCAGGGTCTTTAGTTGCATAGTTTCAGTCATTACTTATGTAGTATGTTTAGTTTGTTGATGCGTATATATAGGTAGAGCGTCTAGCCCTCATTGATGGGCTGGGCGCTCTTTTTGTATCGTGGGATAACTCTTGAGTAGCTCGGCAACGATGAAGTTGCTACCACCGACGAAGATCAAGTCGCCTGCATTAGCAAGTGCCACGACCTCTCGCAGTGCCTCCTCTACCGAGGGATAAGCTCTCCCCCTGAGGCCGATAGCCTCAGCACGTTGCAGTAGCTCCTCGGCGGGTAGCGTACGCTGTGACGCTGTCGTGCAGAAGTAGTAGCGAGCTGATGAAGGCAAGAGAGCCAAGTTGGTGTCTATATCCTTGTCGGCACTCATACCTACTATTATATATAGGTGATCATAGGTCGCCTCTTCGAGTTGGTGCGCTACGACAGCTATACCAGCGGGGTTGTGCGCTGTATCGCAGACGATATGCGGATCTGTCGAGAGCGTCTCCCAGCGACCACGCAGTCCCGAGAGCTTGTACAGCTCCGCAAAGCCTCGTGCCACCTCCTCATGGGTGAGTGGCGTGTCGAGCACTTTGTCGTCTAGGATGCGGAGTGCGGTTAGGACGGTATGAGCATTTTCCAGCTGCGCATCGCCCGAGAGCGGCGTCTCTATGAGTCCATAATCGACAGTGTCCAGCCGCATACCAGGATGTAGCTCATCGTATCGCTTGATCGTGTGCTCATCTTCGCAGAAGGTGATCGGAGCATGACGCTCATCAGCCACCTGCTCAAAGAGCACACGCACGGAGCCTCCAGCATTCCCAATGACAGCATGGACACCCTCCTTGATGATGCCCGCCTTCTCATAGGCAATCGCCTCGAGTGTATTGCCGAGATATTGCGTATGATCCAGACTAATGTTGGTTATGATCGAGAGCTTAGGCTGTATCACATTGGTACTGTCTAGTCGTCCTCCTAGCCCTACCTCGATGACAGCGTAGTCCACCTCATGGGTGTGGAAATGCTCAAACGCCATCAAGGTCGTGTACTCAAAGAATGAGGGACCGACAGACTCAATCAGCGGACGGGTCCGCTCGACAAAGGAGACTACCTCCTCCTCGGAGATCATCTCGCCATTGATCCGTATGCGCTCGCGAAAGTCCACTAGGTGTGGCGAGGTAAAGAGTCCCACCTTGTAGCCAGCAGCTGTCAGCACAGAAGCTATGAGCGAAGTGGTCGAGCCCTTACCATTGGTACCACCCACATGGATGGTGCGAATGTATCGCTGTGGATTGCCTATCGCCTCGCACATCTGCTGCATGCGCTCTAGGCCAGGCTTATAGGCGTCGCCCCCTTGGTTTTGGTAGCAAGGGGTCGCTTGGTAGAGATAGTCTACCGTTTCTTTATAGTTCATTGTTGAGCTTGCGCATGATGGTCTGTGAGCGATCAGGCCCTACAGATATAATCGAGATAGGTACTCGTAGCTGCGCCTCTAGGAAGGCCACATAGTGACGGAAGGCATCCGGCAGATCTTGCTCCGAGCGACAGCCATCCAGCGGCGTCTGCCAACCTGGTAGCTCCTGGTAGATAGGCTCTATGTCCGCCTCGAGTGAGTACGGCATATTCTTGTACTCCTTATCTCCTATGCGGTAGGCGACACAAGCCTTGATGGTGGGGAGCGTGTCTAGCACATCACTCTTCATCATGATCAGATGCGTCACACCGCTGAGCATGATCGTGTAGCGCAGGGCTACAAGGTCTATCCAGCCACAGCGACGAGGACGACCCGTCACCGCGCCAAACTCATGACCACGATCGGCCATCAGGTGCCCCACCTCATCTTGTAGCTCTGTGGGGAAAGGTCCTGACCCGACACGTGTACAATATGCCTTGAAGATACCGTAGACGCGACCTATCGCCTTGGGCGAGATGCCCAAACCGATGCAGCAGCCAGCACTCACCGTGTTACTACTCGTCACAAAGGGGTAAGTACCAAAGTCCACATCCAGTAGCGAGCCCTGCGCACCCTCAGCAAGGACGTTCAGCCCCTCCTCGAGTGCTTCGTTGATGAGGATCTCACTATCTACAAACTGGTAGCCCTTGAGATACTCAATGGCTTGGTAAAAAGCCTCCTCCATCTCAGGTAGCTTAGATAGGTCAGCACCCATCTTCTGCAATAGATCCACGTGACGATCCCGCACAGCTTTGTAGCGGGTCTCAAAGTCTCGCTCGATGTCACCGATGCGTAGTCCCGTGCGAGCCACCTTGTCGGTATAGCAGGGGCCTATGCCCTTGCCCGTGGTGCCAATCTTAGCAGCACCCTTAGAGAGTTCCTGAGCCGCATCTAGCAGACGATGCGTCGGGAGGATCAGGTGCGCCTTGCGGGATATGACTAGTCGCTTCTTGATGTCGTGGCCGCTCTGAGCCAGCTGCTCAGCCTCCTCACGTAGTAGGACGGGGTCGAGTACGACACCGTTGCCGATCATGTTAAGCTTGTTGCCCTGGAAGATGCCTGAGGGGATCGAACGCAATACGTAGCGCTGTCCCTCAAACTCCAGTGTATGCCCCGCATTAGGGCCTCCTTGAAAGCGTGCTACCATCTGATAGCCTGGGGTTAGGACGTCAACGATCTTGCCTTTGCCCTCATCGCCCCATTGTAGTCCGAGTAGGACGTCTACCTTTTTCTTGTTCATATCTTAATATATCTCTATCAGTCAGCGGCTTGAGGAGGCTTGTTGTAGCCCACCCAGCTGGGTCGCCGACTTCTTGTTATTCGTTTTAG
>URKO01000200.1 GCA_900548415.1 uncultured Porphyromonas sp. | reverse complement strand
CTGGCAGGGTGATGCGCTTCTCTTCTCAGAGCCTGCTACGGGTACGCTCTACCTGTATGACACGGCTGGTAGACTGCTAGACAGCTACACGCTGGCAGCTGCCTCAAGGCTCTCCCTGACAGACCTAGCGCAGGGCCTCTACATCGGTCAGGTTGTCACGGAGCGTGGCGTTAGCACCGTACGATTCGTCCGCTAGAAGAAGTCTCTGACCTCAATTCTGCAAATTTCGCGAGTGACGATTTGCAGATAAAACGAAGCAGTCCCGCAAGGAGTCTACAGCGATGTAGTGCTCCCTGCGGGACTGCTTTATTTGAGACTGTTGCAAAAGTCAACAGTCTCTATCTGTATTTGTGCGAAGCTACTGCTCTGCAGCGACCCAAGCGACGCCGAGCGTCTCGATGCCCGCTAGCGTTGCCTGCCCCGCTACTTGCCTTAGCTCGATGGTGTAGAGCCCTGGGTGAGGAGGGATCAGCGAGGTATTGACCTTATATAGACGCTGACGTAGCGCATAGCCCTCTCCCGCCCATACGCCTGGTCGCTCGGCGAGGGTGAGTGTCACGGAGGTCGTAGCACGCCACCCTAGAGCGGAGCGGAGCTCGATGGTGAGCGGTAGAGCGGTGTATGCGTAGTGGCTGTTGTACCGCACGTAGAGGTAGAGCGTGTGGGGCATCTGCGACTGCTCGACGAAGCTGTCGAATGTGACCCGATGCTCGGCAGACCATACAGCTTGTGGTAGCTCTGCAGTCTGCATCTGCTCCTGATAGGCTGCATAGTGGCAAGAGCCAAGCGTCAGGACGGCTAGCAAAACTAGCCCCCCTACGATGCACCCTCTGCAGGCTCTGCTCATAGCTACAACAGATCTAGCGGTAGTGGATTACTCCTCCTGAGGCTTCATGCGTGGACGGCGACGACGACCACCTGCCTGAGGCTTGCGTCTCGGCTTGCGATCGGGCTGTGTGGAGTCCGCCTCACGCGAGTCGGCTTTCTCTTGACCCTCCTCGGCTACCTTGGTAGGTGCCTCGCTACGGTCGTTCGTAGGGTTGCCATCCTTTGCTCTAGAAGCATCAGCGTTGCTACGCTCTCGCTTCCGATTTGTCTTACGACGCTTACGCTTCTTCGGCTGGTCAAAGCGGTTGATCGCATTGTCAAAGAGTATGTCCTTAGGCTTCTTCGGAGCCTCCTGCAGATCAGAGAGCGTCTCGGGAGTCTCGCCACGCTGGTTCATCTCTATGATCTCCTTAGCCCGCTCTACGGATATGGTCTCAGGCTCTTCGAGACTCTTAGGCGCCAGGCTGTAAGTGATCTCGCCCGCTAGGAGGTCGCACTTATTAAAGTAGTAGGTGCCGCTCTCCGTCTCTAGGGGTATGCGACTCGAGGGGAAGGCTTTCTTTGCCTCCATATAGACGTCCACCTCGTAGTTGGTACAGCACTTGAGCTTGCCACACTGACCAGTGAGCTTGAGCGAGTTTTGGGCTAAGTTCTGAAAGCGTGCCGCAGCCGTACTGACGGAGTTAAAGCGTGATAGCCAGGTAGCGCAGCAGAGTGCTCGACCACAAGGACCGATACCCCCGATACGCCCCGCCTCCTGTCTAGCCCCTATCTGGCGCATCTCCACACGTATGTGGAAAGCGTCCGCGAGGAGCCGTATCAGCTTGCGAAAGTCTACTCGCTGATCCGCTATGTAGTAGAATATGGCGCGCGTCCCGTCAGCCTGATACTCCACATCACCGATCTTCATATCTAGTCCTAGCGAAGTGGCTATCTCGCGCGACTCGATCATCGTCGGGTGCTCGCGTAGCTTAGCCGCATGATAGTGATCCATATCGGCAGGGCGAGCTTTGCGGTAGATGGCCTTTGCATTGTCCACATACTGCTCGTCATGGTTGGCCCGTATCTTAGTAGAGACGAGCGTACCCGTGAGAGCTACCATGCCGACATCGTAGCCTCCGCTGTCAGCCTCGACGACCACATAGTCACCTCGCTTGAGGTCGAGGTGATCCACGTTGCGGTAGTAGTTCTTGCGCGTATTCTTGAACTGTACCTCGACGATCTCCTGCTGCTGTACGCCATCGGGCAGATCAGCTAGCCAGTCAAAGGTCGAGAGCTTGCAACAGCGTGACCCTACGCCTTTGCATCGCGGACAGTCTATCTTATCTAGTAGGTCTGGTTTGTATTCCATCAAATAATTTCAAAAAGGGAGAGGAGGAGGGGGGAAGATTACTTCTTCTTTCGTCCAGCCACCCGCTCGATCGAGTCAAAGCCCTGTCCATATACGCCATGCACCGTAGACTCAGAGATAAAGGCGTTGGGGTCTACCGAGTTGATCACTTGGTAGAGACCTCCACGTAGATTCTTGCGGATGGTCACTAGCACTACGTGCATCTGTTGGTGACTATAGCCACCCTCGCCGTGGAGTATAGTGCATCCATGCCCTAGGCGACGTGTGATAGCCTCGCTGAGCTGCTCGTACTTGGTACTGACGATGAGTAGCTGCACAGACTGCTTGTTGGCCTCCATGATGTAGTCCAGCATCTGCCCTACGATCGTGATCTCGATAAAGGAGAAAGCGAGCTTGCCTAAAGCCGTACCCCAGCTGTACTGAGGCCCGAAGAAGTGGCTCACGACTGCACCCGTCGTGACGATGATCGCATCCATAAAGATCATGGCACGTCCCAGAGAGAGCGTGCTGTACTTATTGATGATAGCCACGATAATGTCGGTGCCACCGGTGCTACCATTGGCAGAGAAGACAATACCTAGTCCAGCACCACAGAGCCCAGCGCCAACAATCAGAGCGACAAATGGCTCATCGGGAGCCAAGAGTGGCCCGAAGTTGGGGAGTGTACTCGTCAGCCAGGTGGGCAGGTTGTTGTATACCTCTAGTCCCTGTCCCACCATGGGGGTAAAGAACGCTTGTCCCACTGGGATTGTGACAGTAAGCATCAGGACGGCTATGATCGTCTTCATCGAGAAGCGCCACCCTAGGATCCATATCGAGAGGAGTAGCAAGCCGACATTGATAATGTTGTAAGGGATGCTGGCAGGGATATTCGTCGCCAGCTGAATGATCGTGGTCAGTCCCGCCAATCCTCCCGAGGTGATGTCTTGTGAGAGGATGAAGGCTGTCCAGCCAAACGTGTAGATGACTACACCGGCGAAGATGAGTAGGACATCCTTTAGAAAGCGCGTAGACTTGCGTGGATCGGGATAGCGTAAAGGTCTTTCAGTAGTCATGAGTGACATGTTTATTACTTGGCGAAGGGGGGACACGTCCCTCGGACGCCAAACTCAGAAGTAACACAAAGGTAGCAAAAAAGAAGACTGACACAAAAAAAGAGGGAGCTCCCAGGCCCCCGCCAATCTCACGATGAACGATTTGCCGTGACG
>URKO01000199.1 GCA_900548415.1 uncultured Porphyromonas sp. | reverse complement strand
AGCCTATCTTCCCTTTGTTACCTTCACATACTTAGCTTCGATACGACCTGTGGAGGAGCTTACAAGCTTCGCTCTGAGAGATGTGGTAAACCTCCTCTCTTGGGGGATTGCCTTGGTGATAGGTTATCTCTGCTTTACTCCTGAGAAGAAACAACTATGGGGCAAACATTAAACTCACATAATATGATGAAATCAACCCTTATCCGCAAAGCCCTCCTAGTGATGGCTCTATTACTTGTCGCACTATCCGTCTCAGCGCAGACATCTCCTTGTCAGATCAGTGGCGTCGTCGTGGACTCCGTACGTCACGAGGCGATAGCCTACGCTACGATTGAGTACAAACTACTAGACGAGCAGTTGACAGGCGGAGCTGTGAGCAATGAGCAGGGACACTTCCAGATGGCACTACCCCATACGGGTAGCTACCAGCTAACGATTAGGTCGGTTGGCTTTCTGACTAAAGAGATGCGGGTCACGGCGCAGGCGGGACAGAACAGTCTAGACACGATCTACCTAGCACCCGATGCTCAGACTCTAGACGAGGTGCAGGTGGTGGCGCGACGCAAGCTCATCAAACTCTCTCCCAAAGGCTTGACCTATGATATGAAAAACGACGTCTTGGCTCAGACGGACAATCTCCTCTTTGCTCTGCGCAAGGTGCCCCTCGTCACTGTAGATGGAGAGGGAAATATACGTGTCAAGGGGTCGTCAAACTTCTCCGTCTACATAAACGGCTCGCCCTCTCGTGTTGCCTCGATGAACCCCACGGAGGTCATGCGAGGCATCCCCGCCAGTAGCGTCAAGGGTATAGAGGTGATCACCCAGGTAGATGCTCGCTACGACGCCTCTGCTGGAGATGCTATCATCAATATCATCACTGAGAGTAAGAGCCTAGATGGGTACAGCGGCCTAGTCTCTCTGATGGGCTCTACAATCCCCAATATCAATGGTACCTCAAGTCTGACTCTCACTAAGGGTAAGCTCAGCGTAGCGCTCAACTACAACTATAACTATACGCGTCATAAGGATCAGCCTGTGGATGTATCTAGACGCACATTCCAAGGGGATAAGACGACCAGCCTCTTCAAGTCCAAAGAGGTAACTGGAAACAACGATGGTATCTTCCAACACCATGTCGGTAGCTTGATGGGAGAGTACGCCATAGATAGTCTGAATAGTCTCTATGCTGATGGGCACCTCTTCGTCTCATCGGTCTACACCACAGGGCTGTCTCAGCAGACTTTCGATCGTCCTAATGAGCCTACACGATATGCCACGTCGCTCAATCAGATGCGCTTGACCTCTGGCTCTGTAGAGGGTAACCTTATCTACCGCAATCTCTATGCAGCGGACAAGCAGCCCCGCTTCTCGATAGGTTATCGCTACGCTTACAACCCAGACCTGAGGTACAAGGAGTGGACTGAGCGTCAGTACCGAGATGGCTTCACCAGCTGGGAGAGCTCTCCCTATGATGAGACACGACGTATGGAGCGTTCACGCGGAGGTCTGAGCGAGCATGCCTTACAGAGCGACTATCAGTTTATCTGGAGCGGAGGACACGCTCTGCAGGTAGGTGTCAAGGAGGTGCTACGACTGGGTAGCTCTCGCCCTGAGTACCATCTTTGGAACGAAGGCAAGGGCGACTGGCAAGAGGTGAATAACCCGCTCTACCGTCAGGGAGACATGAGTCAGCTGCAGAGCCTTACGTCAGCTTATGCCAACTACGCTTGGCAGGGTGAACGCTTCGCTCTCTCCGCTGGAGCACGAGGCACGCTGGTCTATGACAAGATAACTTTCTCGCAAAACAGTGAGGGAGACTTTCACAAGACAGGCGTAGACCTGATCCCTACGGCTACGCTCTCCTATATGCTGACTGACCGCCAGCAGCTCTCCCTCTCTTACAAGATGAACCCTATCCGTCCCTCCATCTGGCGTCTCAATCCTTATCGAAGTCAGATGACAACATACGACATCTCTTTTGGCAATCCTTACTTGCAGTCGGAGCTACATCACAATGTAGACCTCTCCTATACATTCTTTTCGAACCAACTCTACCTCAGTCTAACGACGGGCTATGAGCAAACGAACAATGCGATTATGCCCGTGAGGTATAGAGACCCCAAGAGTCCAGAGATACTGTATCACACCTTTGCTAATGCAGGCTTGCACCGGGTGCCGAACGCTTCGCTTTGGTTGAACTGGCGTCCTATCGTGCCGCTCTCGCTTACGTTCTTTGGCAGTTGTAGGTATCACCTCTTCGACTATCCTAGCGAAGGACTCACTCAGCGGAACTGGGAGAACATGCTGTCCGCCAATGTGGATGTCACGCTCCCCAAGTCGTGGTACCTAGGAGCTTCGTGGTACTACTATGCCAATCCGCCGACACTCCGCACGACCTACTCATACAGCCATGGGTATAGCTTCTACCTGAAGAAGAGCTTCTGGGACGACAAGCTGGATTTAACCTTGACGGCTCAGCACCCCTTCTCGAAATACATACGCTTCGAGACGAAGCAGTGGGGTGATGACTTCGAGTATAACCAAAGGAATATGATCCAAGCGCGTGCTATCGGTCTAAAGATCACGTACAACTTCAACTCGGGCAAGAGTCGCAAGGTGACGCGCAACGAGTCTCTCGCCACCTCCGACCTAGACCAGAGGACTGGTGTGCAGTAGTATCATTGTGAGCAACTCGTAGATAATAATAAGTTAAGCTTTCAAATGAAGAAGGTAGTTTTCGTCCTCCTGCTCGTTATCGCAGGACAATGGCTTAGCGCACAGGAAGGCGCTTACGAAGTTAAGGGAAGCGTCTCCGACAGTAGCGGGGAGGCAATCATCGGTGCTACGATCACGCTACAGAGAGACACGACAGCGACGACGCTGACAGGTGCGGTGAGCAATGAGCAGGGAGCTTATGCGCTACGCTTGCCCGCTTGTGGACCCTATCTCATAGAGGTGCGCTGTATTGGTTACAAGACGCAGCAGCAGAGGGTGACAATCGCTCAGCCTACCATGCAGGTGGACTTTACGCTAGATGAAAACAGCGTTGAGCTCTCTGAGGTTGAGGTGGTCGCCAAGCACACGAAGCTACAGTCGAATGGCAATATTCGTGTACAGTTTAAGGGCAATCCAGTGACCAAGGGAAAGTCTATGTCGGAAGCCTTGCGCTTCATTCCCTCCGTCGAGGTGACTGGCAATCAACTCCTACTTAACGGCAAGGAGGACAACCTTATCTACATCGGAGACCAGCAGATTACGCTGCAGCAACTGAACTCGATACCGACCTCTATGATAGACCACATTGAGGTGGTGCCTAATCCAGGCGTTTCGCTAGGACAGCAGATCAAGGGCGGAATCATCTACATCACGCTAAGGACTGAGGCGGGACTTCTCGGCTC
>URKO01000198.1 GCA_900548415.1 uncultured Porphyromonas sp. | reverse complement strand
AGATTTCTTGAAGATTCGCAAGGGGCTTCGGTGGACTTGTAGCAGGGAGTGTCCCTTTAGTCAAAGAGCTTAGAGAGTTGCTCCATCGGTGTATTGGTACAGAAGACCACGACGCTGTCGTAAGGCTGTATCTCCATATCACCGTCGATCAGCATCGGCACACCATTGCGTACCAAACCTCCGAGGGTGATACCCTCCGGTAGATCCAGCTCTTTGACTGGACGCTCAGTAATGGTAGATCCGCTCTTAGCCTGTAGCTCCGCCACATCGGTGTGAGCGATGGTGAGCGACTTGACGGTCTTCGTGTCGGAGCCGAGGAGTGCGTGAAAGATGTTGCCCGCAGCAATCACCTTCTTATTGATGATCGTACCGATGTCGAGCTTCTCAGCAAGGGGGATGTAGTCGATGTTCTCCTCTTTAGCGATCGTCTTAGCTACCTGAAAGCGCTTGGCAGCAAGACAAGCGAGGATGTTTGTCTCCGAGTTTTCCGTTAGTGCTACGAAGATGCTCTCCTCGTCCAGTCCTATCTCGGAGATCAGGTTGAGGTCACGACCATCGCCATCGTAGAGCTTGACATTAGAGGGGATCTCATCTTCGATCTCCTTGATGCGCTCCAGATCTCGCTCGATCAGGTGAAAGTCGATATTACTCGGAGCCTTGGAGACCGTACGAAGCGCGATGAGGCTACCCCCGAGGATGACCACTCGCTTCACGGGACGCTGATCCTTGTCACAGTACTGACGGACGAGGTCTATGTCCTTATTGAGACAGGTGAAGAAGACAACGTCACCATGCTCTATGACCGTCTGACCATCAGGTATGAGCGTCTCTTCGCCACGCTTGATAGAGACCACGTGAAAGGCTTTGTCGTCCAGACCCTTGGTCCAGCTCAGCGGGCGCCCCACGAGGATGCTTCCCTGTCGCACCTTGACACCCACGAGGACGAAAGCCCCGTTGAGTAGCTCCACATAGACTCTCGCCCAGGGGTGCTTGAAGCTGTTGGCTATCTCCTCAGCGGCCAGCTCCTCTGGGTAGATAAGCTGGTCTATACCGAGACTCCCGAAGAAGCGTCGATAATGCTCCGCCAGGTAGCGGTGATTGTTGATACGAGCTATGGTTCGCTTGGCCCCCAGTTGCGCCGCAAGCATACAGGCGAGCAGATTCTCCGCCTCACCAGGCATCACGCTCACAAAGAGATCGCAGTCATGCACCTCCGTCAACTGCAGATCCTCCAGCTTCGTCGGGTCGCCCACGATCGTGTAGGCGTCAAACTTGCGCTGTACACGACGCAACAGCTCCTTGTCAGAGTCAATGAGAGTCGTGGACTGCTGCTCTTCGCCCGATAGCTTATAGGCTAGGTGAGTACCCACCTCGCCAGCACCAGCAATAACTATTCGCATAGCTCAGCTTTGATTCTATTATATATTGTGTCGGCATCAATGCCGCAGTAGCGACGTTGCTCAGCGACAGTGCCTTGCTCGATAAAAGTGTCGGGCAGACCAAAGTGTATCATCCGCCCTCGGAAGCCCTGACGCTGCGCCAGGGCAGTGATCCGCTCGCCTATTCCACCGATGAGCGTACCCTCCTCGAGCGTGGCAATGCAGTCGTAACGCTCTAGAGCAGTCGTGATCAGCTCTTCGTCTAGAGGCTTCGCAAAGATCAAGTCATAGTGCGCCACCTCAACACCCTCAGCGAGCAGACGCTCACGCACCTCCTCGGCGGTCACACCGATGGTGCCGATAGAGAGCAGAGCGATACGTCCGCCCTCGTGCAGTACACGTCCCTTGCCTATCGGAATAAGCTCCGCAGGACAGTGCCAGTCAACTAGCGATCCCTCACCACGCGGATAGCGGATAGCCATAGGCCCCTCCTGCCCCTCGTAAGCGGTACGCATCAGATGACGCAGGTAGTGCTCATTCATCGGAGCTGCCACCGTCATATTCGGGATGGTACAGAGATAAGCTAGGTCAAAAGCCCCCTGATGGGTCGCTCCGTCCTGACCAACCAAGCCCGCACGGTCAATGCAAAGAACTACATGGTAGCCAGGCAGGGCGACGTCATGTATCAGCTGATCGTAAGCACGCTGTAGGAAGGAGGAGTAGATGACACAGAAGGGGATCATCCCCTCACGCGCCATTCCCGCGCTAAAGGTGACCGCATGCGCCTCCGCAATGCCCACATCGTAGCTTCGCTCAGGGAAAGCTTGCATCATCACATTCAGCGAACTGCCCGACGGCATCGCTGGCGTGATCCCAACGATCCGCTTATCCTCGGCAGCCAGCTCGGTAACCGTCGCCCCAAAGACCTCTTGAAACTTCGGCGGGTGTGCGCCTCGCTCGCTCTTGATGCGCTCCCCCGTCTTCACGTCAAAGCATCCAGGAGCGTGCCATACGGTCGCATTCTCCTCAGCCGGTTTGTACCCTTTACCCTTGATTGTCCTGAGGTGTAGGATCTTCGGTCCCCGCATCGGGAGGATACGTCGGAGCGTCTCCACGAGATGCTCTACGTCATGGCCATCGACGGGCCCGAAGTAGCGGATCCCTAGGCCGTCAAAGAAGGAGGAGTGGTTTTGCGTCAGGAGCGACTTGACACTGTTGTTGATCCGCTGGATGTTTTTCTTGCGACGATCGTTCATCAGGTTCATCTGTCGCAAGCCTCGGTAGAGGTCGTAGCGGATCGTGTTGTAGGCGTGGCTGGTGTTGAGATCGACAAGATACTTGTTGAGACCACCCACATTGGCATCGATCGACATGTTGTTGTCATTGACCACCACCAGCAGATCATTGGGATAAGAGCTCACATTGTTTAGCCCCTCGAAGGCTAGCCCGCCCGTCATCGATCCATCACCGATGACAGCCACGACATGACGCTCCTCCTGCTTGAGCTTAGCAGCGATCGCCATACCCAGAGCTGCGGAGATCGAGTTCGAGGCATGCCCCGCGGGGAATGTGTCGTACTCACTCTCGCTCGGGAGCGGAAAGCCCGAGAGCCCGCCCCACTGTCGTAGCGTCTCAAAGCGGTCGCGTCGACCAGTCAAGATCTTGTGGCCATAAGCTTGATGCCCCACGTCCCAGACGATACGATCGTAGGGGGTGCGACAGACGTAGTGTAGAGCTACCGTGAGCTCTACCGCACCCAGACTAGAGCCCAAGTGACCCGGCACATGCGAGAGCACCTCTAGCTCATAGCGGCGCAACTCACGGCACAACTCTGGGAGCTGCGAGAGAGGTAGCTGACGTAACTGATGAGGTGTATCGATCTGCGAGAGTATAGGATAGTCGCTAGCGTTCATGATGTCGTGTGTATCTATTCGAAGAGTGGCTCCTCCGCATTGACAGTCGCTGACTTACGTAGCAAGCTCCTGCCAGGTGCCTACCCTTCTTATCTTATGCAAAGATACTAATA
>URKO01000197.1 GCA_900548415.1 uncultured Porphyromonas sp. | reverse complement strand
TTCAAAGACTTACTATGACGTCTACAAGTCTTCGCCTTGGGTGTTCTGCCGTTACGACGACAACACTGGTGGCGTTGGCGTAGCTATACGGCTAAACTGGATGTACATATTGGCCTTGATGTCCTTGTTACGCTGGTCGTACATAAGGACGGACAGACTAGGATCACTGTCATGGATTGCATAAAGTCCAGGCGTCGTCTTGCCTAGCACATCCAGCCCTACGGAGCGCTCCTCTATGTGGCTAAAGCCCAGCTGACGTAGCATCTCCCTCGTCTTGGGGCAGTCACTGACTGTCTCCGTGCTATAGGCGACGACGATCTTCGAACCGTCTCCCAGCTCTAGGCCGTATATCGCACCCGTGATGGTACTAAGATCCGTATTTACGAAGCCCTTGTAGACGATGGTCTCTGAGTAAAAGATAGGACGTGACTCACGTCCGAGGCTCTTTTCGTGGTTTAAGATATCCTCATCAGAGACATTGCCCGAGTCATCGTAAGTAACATCAAACTTAATCAGCGGTAACTGCTGCGGAGCGTCGTTTTTGCTGGGTACGACCGTCACTGGCACGGAGGTCGTACTAGATCCGACTTGAACGGAGATGGTGGCAGAGCCAACCTTGATGGCGGTCACACACCCCTTGGCATCGACAGTTGCGATGTCTGTTGCGCTACTCGTAAATGACACCCCGAGCCCCCGGGCACTCTCACCGACCGAGACGGATAGTGCTTGCATCTCCCCCACCTCTAGGGTCAACTCAGCGGGAGCCACCGCTATACAGACGGGCTCATTGCAGCTGTCAGACTTACAAGCTCCGAAAGCGAAGCTTAGTAAAATCAGCAGCGGGATAAAGCGTAGATTCTTTCTCATGGCACTTTGTATGCTATATTACTGGTTAAACTATTTACTAGAGATCGAGGAGTAAAGAGGTAGCTCTTGTGCTAATCTCGTCGTAGGCAAATATAAGATAATCTATGCACCTAGACAAGCGAGAGCAAGTAGCACGAAATACGTACTCGCAAAAGGGCAGGTGTCTGCAATACCAGGTTGCTACTTGACGACGCTCTCGTTGGAGTCTCTGTTTTGGAGCGTGCGGTCGATGAGCTGAAGCTGCTTACCGAAGTTCAGTCGCCAAGAGACCCCGACGGTCACCATATTGCGATTGTCTAGGATGTAAACGTGGCTCGTACTAGGTATGACGGGCGAGAGAGACTCGCTACGGTACTCGGCGCCACGTGGCGTAAAGGGGAATATGCAGCTCGCATAGAAGCTCCAGTCGCGATACTTGTAGAGGAGCATCAGGCGGGAGGAGTTTTCGCCCAGAGACTTTGTATGTCCCGATAGCGTCCACTGCGGATGGAGATAGGCATAGCCGAGCGTCCACCCCTTGTAGTTCATCATCACGCTAGCATCCCAGTAGAGACTGTTGAGCTTGTAGGCGGCGACACCCGTATGTGTGCGAAACATATCGTAGCGCACGGTGCCTTGCAGCGTCAGGAAGTTCCACAAGTTGTTTAGTCCGCCCTGCCAAGAGATACTATACTGACGATTGTAGCGTCCATTCGTAGCACGCATGAGGAAGTATCCGCCGGTCGCATCGTAGGTCGCATCCCAGAGGATAGGCGACCACGTGTTGTTTATCGAGAAGTCGACATTGCTCGTGAAGATGTTCGTCTGGTAGTACACCCCGAGGCGGTTATAGAGCGACTGAGCCGCCTTAAGATCTGGATTGCCACTCGTCACCATCAGGTCGTCCACACGCTGTCGCACCCGTGAGAGCATACTCAGCGAGGGGAGCGTAGGCAGGTAGGTAGACTTGAGGACGAGCGTCAGATGGTTGATCGGGCTGTAAAAAAGCGAGAGCGTACTCTGATTTCGCACGAAGCTCTTTCGGTCGGTCGCATCCTGCACGACAAAGAGCTTGGCACCCGTACCGATACTGTACTGCACCTTACCGAGTTGCCCCTGCGCATTGGCAAAGAGGTAGCTGTTGTTTTCCAGTAGATTGTCCGTCACCTCAACATACTTATTGAGCGAGTAGGCGGTCGTATGTTGCAGGCCTGTGGCGAGTATGAAGTGACTGCTGAAAGGATGGTTGTAGACCACCTCCCCGATGAGGGCCGTGCGGCTCACGTCGACAGAGTTCTGCACCTCACGTAGCTGCGTGGGCATCTGATCTTGTAGCGAGAAGTCTCGATGGCCACCGCTGTAAGAGCCTACGAGATTGACCTCCAGCTTGCCCCCATTGCTCAGCATATAGGCATAATACAGGTCAAGTGCTGGCGTGTAACTACGCTCCTTGACTCTAGACTCCCTATGAAAGGGGTCGCTGTCGCTCTGCGCTATTTGCGAGGTGGAGTTGCTGTGGTAATTTAAGAACTCATTGCGTAGCGTAGCACTGAACTGCTGTCGCTCGCTGGGCTTATATAAATAGGAGAGGTTAAGGTCCTGAACCAAATAACCAAAGGGACTAGCCTCGGGCGTCTCCGTACGGATCAGCTCCTGATGCGGAGCTATGTACTTCGTCTCTAGGTAGGCAAAGCGCTTGCGGTAGTTGCGGAAGGCATTGTTGTAGTCGAGCGTAAAGGAGTGACGCCCACGATCATAGCGAGCCCCCAAAGCTCCATTGACAAAGCCCGTCGTCAGTGCCGACTCCACCTGCGCCCAGACGGAGCCTCCGTGCAGACGCTCCTTGAGGATCACATTGACGATGCCCCCGATACCACGATCGGTGTAGCGCGCTGAGACCATGTCAGAGTACTCAATGCGCAGGATGCGCTCAGGGTCGATGCTCTGCACATCCTCTATCGTGCGGGGCACGCCATCGATCTGCCACTGCACCGCCCCGCCACGGATAGTCGCCTGCTTGTTCATCAGGTCAATGGTCAGACCACGTAGATGCATGGTCTGTAGCAAGCTGAGGAAGTCCTGACTACGCGCCAGCTCTGCTTGCTTGGGGAAGAGTAGCATCTTGTCTACACGGCTTCGCGCTCCCTGCACGACCACCTGGTCTAGTAGCTGACTATCCTCAGACATGTAGAGCGTGCCGAGAGTGATCACTCCTTGTGCATCGCCCGCCATCTCGATGGTGATCGGGGTGTAGCCTACGCTGCTGATCCGCAGCTCTCTAGCCACCTGCGGGTTTGCTTGTAAGACAAACTGCCCCTCGCTCTCTGTCGAGACCCCTGTGGTGAGCTGCCCCTTGTCGTCAAACAGCCCGACGCTAGCCCCGACGAGCGCGGTCGAGTCGCTGCTGGCGAGTACGCGCCCCTGGATCGTGATGGTCTGCGCACGCAGTGCGCCTGCGGTGATGAGGAGGAGTGCTATCACTCCCCACAAACGGAGGTAACTCTTGCTACTCATAGTGTATAATCTGTTTGTTCATTAACATGCTTCTATTGTAAAGACGAC
>URKO01000196.1 GCA_900548415.1 uncultured Porphyromonas sp. | reverse complement strand
ATTATTAAGTACCTTTGTGGAGCGGTCTCGAGGGAGAGAAAAAGATTGACTCTCTTTTTCCCTGCCGAGGGGGCGTCTTACATGATCTTACTGCACCCCCAAAACAGTGAGACCATGTGAAGAGGTATAGGTGGTGTGGTGGCTTATCCCCAAAGGGCTTTCCATGGCTCCTATGTCTCGTACTATAGCTCAATCATCAAAAAAAACGTGGTGTACACGTATTTCCCCTATTATGAATCAAAAAACTATAGTCACGGGTGTGATTGGTGCTGACGCACATGCTGTCGGCAACAAGATCATCGCCTATGCCCTCAACAATGCAGGGTACAAAGTGGTTAACCTCGGTGTCATGGTCTCTCAAGAGGAGTACATAGAGGCAGCGCTGGAGACTAAAGCGGATGCTATCCTCGTCTCCTCTCTCTATGGACACGGTGAGATCGACTGTCAGGGACTTCGTGAGAAGTGCGATGAGGCTGGTCTCAAGGGCATCCCACTAGTGGCCGGAGGTAATCTGGTCGTGGGTAAGCAAGACTTTGCCGATGTGGAGTCTCGCTTTATGGCGATGGGCTTTACCAAGGTTTATCCTCCAGGCACACCGATCGAGACTACCATCGCTTATCTAGACTCAATACTCGCAGACAAGTAGTATGCACTATCTTACGGTAGACTTCGGTAGTACCTACACGAAGTTGACTCTGATAGATGTAGCGAATGCGGAGATAGTGGCGACAGCCTCTGCCTTTACCACCATCACAACGGATGTGCTGGAGGGCTTTAACAACGCCTGGCAGAAGATACTGGTGCAGCACCCTGATGCTCACTACGACCGCCTCCTCTCTTGTAGTAGTGCGGCGGGTGGGCTCAAGATGGTTGCGCTGGGGCTGGTCCCCTCGCTTACATCTAAGGCGGCCAAGATGGCTGCTTCCTCGGCGGGTGCTAAGGTGGTCAAGACCTACGCCTATGAGATCTCTCACGCCGAGCAGGAGGAGATCTATGAGATCAATCCTGACCTAGTACTACTCTGCGGTGGTACCGATGGCGGTAACAAGGAGGTAATCCTCGCTAATGCGCGCCGTCTGGCAGAGATCGATAGACCCTTTGCGATTATCGCTGCGGGCAATAAGTCCGCCTCTTATGATCTAGAGGAAATCTTCGCTCAGTGCGACAAGAAGTGCGTTGTTACGGAGAATGTGATGCCTGAGTTTGGTCAGATCAACATCCTGCCCGCTCGTCAGTGCATTATGGATCTCTTCATCAGTCGCATCATCGATGCTAAGGGACTGGGCGAGGTGCAGAAGCGTGCCGAGCTGGAGATTATCCCGACGCCCTTTGCGGTCCTCAAGGCTTGTGAGTTACTGAGCAAAGGCATTGACGAGGAGCACCCTGGTTGGGGCGACCTGATGGCTGTAGACCTTGGTGGAGCTACGACCGACATTTACTCGATGACTGACGGAGCTCCGTCGATGGACAATGTCCTGATCAAAGGCATCCCCGAGCCTTACAGTAAGCGCACCGTAGAGGGTGACCTCGGTATGCGCTATAGCTTGAAGGCACTGGAGGACGAGACCGATGTCAAGACTCTAGCACGAGCTTACAGTGTTACGCCTGAGGCTATCATTGACTGGGTAGAGCGTTGTGCGGCTAGTCCTGATACGGTTGCCGAGCCTGGCTCGCAAGAGCAGGTAATCGAGGAGGCTCTAGCATACAGTGCCGTAGACATAGCTGTGGAGCGTCACGCTGGCGTCATTAGCAAGGTCTACACGCCGATAGGCGAGATGTTTACCCTCGTTGGCAAAGACTTGACGCAGGTGCCTCGACTCATTGGCATCGGTGGCGCACTGATCAACAGCACTGATCCAGCTCGTATCCTCTCGGGAAGCCGCTTTAACCCTCAGAGATACGAGTATGCGAAGCCCAAGGAGCCGCAGTTTTACTTAGACAAGCGCTACATCATAGCGAGCATGGGACTACTCAGTCAGGTAGCTCCCGAGGTGGCTCTCACGATCTTGCAGCGAGAGGTACTACCTATATAATAGACATACAAAAGACTCAATCACTCATACAGATTCCCCTATCACATGGAACTTAGGAACAAGCGCATAGACAACGATACCTTCTACAAGGAGCGCAAGGAGGTTCTCGCCTCATGGCCTACAGGCAAAGATGTCAACTTTGAAGAGGCCGTCGAATTTCAAAAGTCAATCCCCGAGGAGAAGATCTTCGGCCGCAAGCTCGCTCAGGCAGATGCCGAGGGGCGTACGCTCATACAGCCTCGTGCTGGTGTGGCTCTATACACGGAGCATATCAGGCTCCTGCAGTTTCTAGAAGAGGAGGGTGGTGCTGATCTGCTCCCCTCGACGGTCGATAGCTACACACGTCTCAACCGTTATCACGAGGCTGAGAATGGTATCATCAAGAGTAAAGAGTCGGGACGATCTATGCTCAACGGCTTCCCGATCGTCAATTACGGCACGAAGATCTGCCGTACGGTCACCTCTGCACTCAAGAACCCTGTACAGGTGCGCCACGGTACGCCTGATGCGCGTCTTCTTACAGAGATCTCTATCGCTGGAGGCTTTACCTCTTATGAGGGTGGTGGTATCTCGTACAATATCCCTTACTCTAAGAACTTCTCTCTCGAGAAGACGATCATGTACTGGCAGTACACGGATCGCCTCGTAGGTATGTATGAGGAGGCTGGCGTGAGCATCAACCGTGAGCCATTCGGTCCTCTGACCGGTACGCTCATTCCACCCTGTATCTCCAACGCTGTGGCTGTCATCGAGACGCTACTCGCTGCTGAGCAGGGTGTCAAGGACATCACTGTGGGCTATGGGCAGTGCGGTAATGTCATCCAGGATGTCGCAGCTATTCGCTCGCTCCGCGAGTTGACCAATAGCTATCTCAAGCAGTACGGTTACGACGATGTACGTGTCACGACCGTCTTCCACCAGTGGATGGGTGGCTTCCCTCAAGACGAGGCAAAGGCCTTTGGCGTCATCTCGTGGGGCTCAGCTACGGCTGCTCTGGCGAAGGCTACCAAGGTCATTGTCAAGACGCCGCACGAGGCGATGGGCGTCCCCACCAAGGAGGCAAACGCCGCTGGACTACGTGCTACCAAGCAGGTTATCTCTATGCTTCGTGACCAGTCACTCGTAGACATCCCTGTGGTAGAGCAGGAGTCTGACATCATCGTTCGAGAGACGAAGTGCATCCTCGACAAGGTCTTCGAGCTGGGCAAGGGCGATCTAGCTGTCGGCACGGTTGCTGCCTTTGAGGCAGGCGTGCTGGACATCCCCTTTGCGCCTAGTCGCTACAATGCGGGCAAGGTCCTACCGGCTCGTGATGACAATGGTGCGGTACGCATCCTCGACACGACCCGGCAATACGGCATCAAGTCGCTGCTTTACAGCGAACCCTGGTCGA
>URKO01000195.1 GCA_900548415.1 uncultured Porphyromonas sp. | reverse complement strand
CCATAACGGGCGGTTCCAAACGAGTCGAGTTGTATTCATAAGATCTTCCCAGTAGTAACGGGAGAAGGTGCTTGCTCTCTCATAGCTAACCGTAATAAAAGACATCGTTGGCCTGAACACGCCCTCAGGGATCTTTAGATAAAACTCGTAAGAGAGATTGTTCTGACTGATGGGCATGTCACTGAGCGTTAGATAGTCGGATATATCGACATACCTTCCCGTACCATCATCGTAGATGTTCCAATATGGTTGGTTATTGGGACGTTCGACATACCTTCCCAAATAGTAGTGTGAGAGTTGCCCCTTGACCTCCACGCTAGTAGCTGTGAATACATGCTCTTCACTTGCCACCCACTCTTGCAAAGTCTTGGTCGCACTGACGGTGAAGGAGATGTAGCCGTACTCAGATCGAACCTGATAGACACTCTTTATCGTTACCGACTGATTCAGATTCGCAGGAGCCTTCTTTTTATCATAGGTCAGATAAAACGCCCCGTCGGTGTTAGTAGCCTGAATGTAGTACGTACCTTGCGGGACGTCGTCACCTTTCTGGGTGAAACGACTGGTGCTGGGCATCGGCCTCCTAGTATTAGAGGTGCCAGGCTCCTTGAAGTAAAGGCGTATGGGCTTGGACTTGTAGGTCGAGGCACTGGAATAGATCGTCTCCGTCTCGTAGTAAGGGGAGGTGAGGATGATATCGTGGCTAGGGGAGGTTGTCCCATCGTTGACTAGCACAGGGATGCGTACGCGCCCGTTGTGGCGATTGTAGGAGTCTTCCTTGACGATGTATCGGTAGTAGACCTTGCTGCCACGCTTGACGATGGTTAGGTTCTCCGTATTCCCTTGCTTATTCCTTGGGGAGAGATCTGGGGCCTCGATGAGCACCTCAAAGGGAAAGATACCCTTGGGCAAGTTGCTATGTAGATCAAACTCGAGGAGCTTATCTCCTGCCTGCCCCTGTGGGTCATTGACCAGCTTGGCCTTAAAGAGTAGCGGCTTACGTATGGTGATCTCCACATTACGTATCAGGGGATTGGTAGCACCAGTGACAGGCTTGCCATCTGCACGTACATAGGTGTATAAATCCCTAGGATTAGCCGGGGGTGTATCGTCAGGAGCGTAAGAGCGTAGTCCTGCCACCTCAATGCTGTATCGCTCGACAGCATCGGAGGGGATGTCCTTGACCTCAACGCTAAAGTGGTCGTCATTGCCACTACGAGTGCTTACATCCGTCTGTTTCAGAGCGCCCATGTAGAAGTCGTTGTCACTCCATCGCTTGTAATACCTGATATACTGTGCACCAGAGCCTGTTCCCGTGCCGCCCCCATAGGGCTTGAAGTGATAGTCGCTATTGGTGATGGCAAAGCTGGTGTTAAAGTTATACGTACCAGGATGCACGATCAGGATCTGGACGGGGTCTGTCTTGAGTGTAAACATCTCGTCAGAGACCTGTGTGAACTCCTGTAGCTCGATAGAAGAGAATATATTATTGTGTGCAGGGGCTGCTATTGCCTCATCCATCGTAGCATAGCCGTCCGAGTTAACCGCCGTGATAGTCACCTTGTAGTGATTGTTACGGATGATCGGGAGGACGCGGTCGCTGACGATATTCTCCTTATCTCGCTTGGCAACGAAGTCTACCTTATAGTAGCGAGTCTCAGTGGTTCCATTCTTGAGTCGCTTCTCTCCCCGAATGATGAGGAAGACCTTCTTGTCTCCGTTGTTTTGATGTTCAAATAGTCTAAACTCAGCACCCGCTGGAACGATATGCTCTGGAATATCGTTGGGGATGATCTCTACATCGGGAGGGGTCGTTGCCTTGGTCGGTGCATAGGGGAAAGCAAAAGCATAGTTGTCCATCACAAAGGGTGCTACCGTGCCGCTCTTATGCACATTGCAAGCGGTAAAGCCAGTCAGCTTGAAGCCATCCGTTGCCGGAGAGTTATTGACTACCGTTACTTTGGCATGACAGCGTAGGAGCTTGACGACCTTACCTTGTAGCGACTGACCATCTAGCTTATCTAGCTTAACCTGTACCCACATCGGATCAAAGGCTTTGGTCTTACCGTTATGGCCATTGTCAGACTCAATGCTTGTCGTCAGGTTCGGTATGATAGCCCCTGCCGAGTTGCCCACGAGGAAGTAGTCTTGCGTCTGTCCGGTCCAGTCGTAATTAGCCACGAAGTGTAAGTATCTCGGCTTGCTACTCTGTATGAAGGTCGCCTTAAAGCTCTTGATCATCGTGATAGAGCCTTTCTTGCCATCAGGTAGGAAGGCATCATCACCGAAAGCTGCAGCCGAGGCGGGATCTCCTAGCACCGCGTCTGTCGAGTAGAGAAACTGCTGATGCTCGTCAAAGACTAAGACGCGTAGCGAAGTGATCTTCTCGACCTCGTCATCGTTGATTGCTCCACTCCTGAGCGCTAGGTCGCTCAGATCATCAGCGTGTAGCCCTAGGGTCAGCGTGATCGAGTCACCCTCCTTACCCTCAGGTATGAGTATGCTACCTAGAGGCTCCCGGACACACCCCGCAAGTAGCAGAAGCAGTGGCAGGGCTATATAATAAAGATATACTCTTCGCTTCATAAGAATTGAATTACTGCTCGTCATACATATATGTGTCAAAGATGGGACGGACATAGACTGTGGGGATACCAGCGTTATTGTACGAGTTATTGCGTCCTCGCTTAGAGACCATCTCATCAAATGTGATGACCTTATGTTGTAGGAAGTCATACACCATCCCCTCCTCTGCGACCCAGTAGTAGGAGCCAAAGAGCAAGCCCTCGATCTCCGTTTTCTTATCAATCTGCATCTCGTCAATGAGTCTCATCTCTGCAGAGGTAGGAATACGCCACCGACCTTGATACTTGAACTCTTTGTGAATGAAACGCCACTTCCAATCTATGAAACCACCGTTATCTTCATCACCCTCGATGTTATAGAACTCTTTATAGTTGCCATTAGTACCAAACTCACCCTCGAAGTACTCGAAGCATCGCGTCTGGGCGTCGAAATAGTACGCTACGATGTTTTGTCGTTTAGCCGTTCCACCTTGGTAAGAGAAAGTGCCAGCGTTATAGTTTGCTGGGTTGAAATAAGGGTCATGAACGCCCCAAAAAGCACTAGACAATGGACCATAGTAAGGAGCTTCAGCTGAAAAGTACTGCGTGGAGAATTTCTTCTCGCGATCCTTGTAGCTAGGGACATCCTTTTTCATTTGGTAGGTGTAGAAAGTCATACCATGCTGGCTAGCGATGATAAACTGTGGTGAGATGAGCTGGTTGGATATGTGATCAGTCCTTGTCCGACCTGTCATAGGGTCCACTGGCGAGCCGATGCGCTCACCTTCTCTAGGCACTAGAGTCGTGATCTTAAAGTTCACCTCGTTGATCTGTGGAGAGATTCTGCTTTCTCCCTGATACTGGCCGAAAACGCCAAGCG
>URKO01000194.1 GCA_900548415.1 uncultured Porphyromonas sp. | reverse complement strand
TTGCGCTTCATCCTTTCTGCAAAGTCTAGACAATCTTGCTTGCAAGATTGTGAGACTGTTGACTTTTGCAACAGTCTTAGTAGGGGAAGTCGCTCTCCTCATCGTCAGAAGCCATCGGGTTGAAGTCTGAGGCTCCTGCGCTAAACGACTGATCGAAGGGGTGGGGCGCACTGCCCATAGAAGAGCTACTAGGCGCCGATGTCGCAGCAGAGCGAGTTTTACCGCCATTGATCTGAGAGGTGTAGTGCATGTTCGCCTCCTCAAGTGGATAGAACTTAGCAAACTCGCCACGGAAGCCGATACGCACATCGCCGATCGGTCCGTTACGGTGCTTGGCAATGATGAAGTAACCAATACCCTTCGTATCTCCATAGTCATCCTGCATAATGCCATAGACCTCGGGTCTGTGTAGGAAGCAAACCATATCGGCGTCCTGCTCGATAGCTCCTGACTCACGCAGGTCGGAGAGCTGAGGCACCTTACTATTCGTGCCACTATCGTTCTTGCGCAGCTCGACAGCACGGTTGAGCTGTGAGAGAGCGATGATGGGGATGTCTAGCTCCTTGGCAAGCATCTTGAGCGAGCGGGAGATGGTGCTGACCTCTTGCTCGCGGTTGCCAAAGTTCATACCACTAGCGTTCATAAGCTGGAGGTAGTCGATGATGATGATCTTGATGTCGTGCTCTCGCACGAGACGGCGCACCTTAGTGCGTAGCTCGAAGACGGAGAGACTGGGCGTATCGTCAATGTAGAGGGGCGTATTCTCCAAGACGCTGATACGCTCGTCAAGCTGTGTCCACTCAAAGTTCTCGAGCTGACCGCTCTTGAGCTTTTCGCCCGGGAGCTCACAGACGTTACTGATAAGACGCTTGACCAGCTGTACGCTACTCATCTCAAGATTAAAGAGGGCAACGGGGATCTTATTGTCTACCGCTATGTACTTAGCCATCGATAGGACGAAGGCTGTCTTACCAATAGCGGGTCGCGCTGCGATGATGATGAGGTCTGACTTCTGCCACCCTGCAGTCATCGCATCGATACCGTCAAAGCCTGAGGAGATACCACTGATACCCTCTGCACTATTAGCCGCAGCCCTGATGTCGTCGATAGCAATCTTGAGAACGGAGTCAATAGGCTGTACATCCTTGCGAAGATGCTTTTGCGAGAGCGCAAAGAGAGCACCCTCAGCAGTCTCCATCTGATCCTCGATGTCGATGGTGTCTTCGTACGCAGAGGTGAGTACCTCCGTAGAGAACTTGATTAGATTGCGACTCAGTGCTTTCTGCGCCACAATCATGGCGTGGTACTCTAGGTTGCCCGCACTGATGACACGGTTGCTTAGGTCGACGAGAAAAGGCATCCCCCCGACCTGATCCAGCTTGCCATCACGCTGTAGTCTCTGACTGACCGTGTGCAGGTCTATGGGCTGCTCCTCCAGACTGAGGTCGCGCATGACCTCGAAGATAGTCTGATGCGCATTGACGTAGAAGCTCTCGGGCTCCAGGATCGTGCTGATCTCGGAGAAAGCCTCTTTCTCCAGTAGTATGGCGCCTAGTACAGCCTCCTCAATGTCTGTCGCTTGAGGTGGTACACGTCCCTCGGTCGTGCGATCGAGCGAGGCTTGTGGCTTGCGGAGCTGCTTCTGCTGTGTAGGCTTTAGGGATGGCATGGGTTAGTTCGTTTGGTTAGGTGAATTGTTACGTATGGGGGACAGCTAGGGAGCCTAGACGCGAGCCTAGGCTGTGGAAGGTCAAAGGAGCTGTAGCGGTGGCTTTAGTCGAGCTTGAGGACAGCGAGGAAGGCTTTCTGCGGGATCTCTACGTTGCCGATCTGCTTCATGCGCTTCTTACCCTCTTTCTGCTTCTCTAGTAGCTTGCGCTTACGGCTAATATCACCGCCGTAGCACTTGGCAGTCACATCTTTGCGCACTGCCTTGACGGTCTCACGAGCAATGATCTTAGCCCCGATGGCGGCTTGGATAGCTATGTCAAATTGCTGGCGCGGAATGAGCTCCTTGAGCTTTTCGCACATACGACGGCCGAAGGGGACGCTATTGTCAAAGTGCGTCAGCGTCGAGAGCGCATCGACGGGCTCACCATTGAGGAGGATGTCTAGCTTGACCAACTTAGAGGGACGGAAGTCACTCAGATGATAGTCAAAGGAAGCGTAGCCACGTGAGATGCTCTTGAGCTTGTCATAGAAGTCGATGACGATCTCCCCGAGAGGCAGATCGAAGTAGATCTCGACACGATTGCCACTGATGTACTCCTGCTTGATGAGGATGCCACGCTTGTCGAGGCAGAGCGTCATGATAGGACCGATGTAGGCGGTATCAGTGATGATCGTAGCGCGTATGTACGGCTCCTCGATATGATCGATCTGCATCAGGTCGGGCAGGCCAGACGGGTTGTGTACCTCGGTCACGCCACCCTTCTTGTCGTAAACGAGGTAGGAGACGTTGGGGACGGTCGTGATGACGTTCATATTGAACTCACGGTCGAGACGCTCCTGAATGATCTCCATGTGGAGCAGACCAAGGAATCCACAGCGGAAGCCGAAGCCTAGTGCTGCCGAGCTCTCAGGCGTAAAGGTAAGCGAAGCATCGTTGAGCTGTAGCTTCTCGAGCGAAGCGCGCAAGTCCTCAAAGTCTTCCGTGTCGATGGGGTAGACACCGGCGAAGACCATCGGCTTGACCTCCTCAAAGCCTGCGATAGCCTCTGAGGCGGGTCGCTGTATGTGGGTGATCGTATCACCTACCTTGACCTCTTTGCTGGTCTTGATACCAGAGATGATGTAGCCCACGTCGCCCGTGTTGACTCGATCTCTCGGCACCATGTCGAGCTTGAGTACGCCTACCTCATCGGCGTCGTACTCCATGCCCGTATTGATGAACTTGACCTTGTCGCCCTTGGCTATGGAGCCGTTGACAATTTTATAGTAGGCAATGATGCCACGGAAGGGGTTGAAGACGGAGTCAAAGATGAGCGCTTGAAGCGGAGCCTCGGGGTCACCCACAGGTGCTGGCACACGCTCTACGATGGCATCAAGGATTTCGTTGACTCCCTGTCCCGTCTTACCACTAGCAAAGAGCACTTCGTCTGGATCTACTCCCAGCAAGCTGACGATCTGGTCCTGCACCTCTTCGGGAGAAGCACCAGGCAGGTCGATCTTGTTGACCACTGGTATGATCGTCAGGTCATGCTCGATCGCCATGTAGAGGTTGCTGATGGTCTGCGCCTGTATTCCTTGCGAAGCGTCTACGATGAGCAGTGCACCCTCACATGCAGCTATGGAGCGAGACACCTCGTAGCTGAAGTCCACGTGTCCCGGAGTGTCGATCAGGTTGAGCGTGTACTCTACGTCATCCTTAGTATAGGACATCTGTATAGCGTGGCTCTTGATCGTGATGCCACGCTCACGCTCTAGATCCATATTGTCAAGGACTTGATCT
>URKO01000193.1 GCA_900548415.1 uncultured Porphyromonas sp. | reverse complement strand
GATTACGACAGCTAAGAAGGGCACCTCCGAGACTGCTAAGGTAAAGGTCGAGATCAAGGAGGTCTCCGAGTCTGCAGTGATCGTTGTCAACACACCCGACGAAAACACCTCTTCGTATCGTGAGATTGTTGTCCAGAAGTCTCTGTACAACGAGGCTAAGATGATGAAGTACTTAAAGGAGGAGCCTGAGAGTATGGCTTTGCCATTCCGCACAGAGGCCTATACCTCTGCGTGGAATAAACTCGAGCCAGGCACCGCCTACTACGCCATCGCTATAGCAAAGAACGCTGACGGCAAGTGGGGTCCCCTCACCAAGGTCGAGTTCACCACGCTCTCTAGCAAGTAAGCCTACTGCAGCCTGATCAAGAGATCAGAACCAGCAAAACAAATCGAGAAGGCTCAACCGCTCCTATGCAGCAGTTGAGCCTTCTCTCTTCTTGTTTCTATATAAGCTAGTGACACAAAAGCTTGAAGATGTGCATGACGCCTTGCATATCGACGACCTTAGCTATATAGTCCGCCCCTCGAGGACGATAAACTTGCGACCTATCGGGGCGCACCGCTAGAGACTGTTGCAAAAGTCAACAGGCTTACAATTTTCCAAGCAAGATTGTCTGTCCAGAATTTTCAGAAAGGATGAAGTGCAAGGCGCTGAGGTTGAGGTCTGAAGGGAGCACACCTCTGTATGTGACCGAAGCCAAATTCCGAAAGTAACACTGCGATTCGCCTTTATGCAACAGTCTCCTTTTGGAACTTCACTGCCATTGGCCAGCTTGTCCGCTTGATACGCCTTGGTATTAGGTTTCTGTTCGTCAGGCCACGATTTCGCTATTGCTTCTTCTCTCCCAAGGGTCACTCCTTGAAACTTGCAAGTCACTATGGGGTTCGTTGGCAACTACGCCCCGTGTGGACTTTCACCACAGATGTATCACATGTCCGTCATACTAAGAGAGGGAGCGCCGAGCCTATGCTCGACACTCCCTCTCCTATTTGTTTTGTAGGGCTAAGACGAGTGACAAGGGGCTTTGTCAGCCCTCACACGCTACACTCTGTCTCTTTATGTGAGAGTGGACTATGTAGCGGTGTCTCGTCGATGCGCCTAGCGAGTTACTACTCCTGTGCGGGCTCCTTAGCCTGTGCAGTCTCCTCTGTAGCTGGAGCCTGCTGGTCAGCAGCCTTAGCGGCACTGCTACCACGACGTGAACGACGTGTACGCTTCTTGCCCTCACTCTTAGGAGCAGAGGCACTCTTGGCGATGTTGTCGTTGAAGTCTACAAGCTCGATAAAGCACATAGAGGCATTGTCACCAAGACGTAGTCCCGTGCGTAGGATGCGTGTATAACCTCCAGGGCGATCGCCGACCTTGTCGACGACGGTGCCATAGAGCTCCTTGACGGCCTCCTTGTCACGCAGGTAGCTGAAGGCTAGACGACGAGATGCGGTGGTGTCGTTTTTTGCAGCAGTGATGATAGGCTCGACAAACTTGCGCAGTTCCTTAGCCTTGGCCACTGTCGTATTGATCCGCTTGTGCATGATGAGCGAGCTAGCCATATTGGCAAGCATAGCCTCACGATGTGCCTTGGAACGGCCTAGATGGTTGAATTTCTTATTGTGTCTCATAAGAGGGATTAATCATTATCTAATCTATAGGGTGTGAGATCCATATCAAAGTCTAGATCCTGATCTGCTAAGAATTGCTCGATCTCGATGAGCGACTTCTTGCCGAAGTTCTTGATCTTCAAGAGCTCCTCGCGATCCCTACTCAGCAGGTCGGCAATCGTGGAGATGCCCGCAGCCTTGAGACAGTTGAGCGCACGAACAGAAAGATCTGTGGTCGCTAGGTCTGTCATCAATTGCGAACGGACCTTCATGAGCTGATTGTCTAAGAGCTGATCAGGCTCCTCCTCTGGGAGCTCGACCTCAAACTCCTTGTCCGTAAAGAGTGCGAAGTGCGAGATCAAGATCGTCGCAGCCTCACGCAGTGCTTCACGCGGGTGGATCGTGCCATCGGTCTCAATCTCTAAGACGAGCTTCTCGTAGTCGGTGCGCTGATCTACACGATAGGCCTCGGTGGTCTGATTGACCTTGCGGATCGGGGTGTAGATACCATCGATGGGGAGCGTATTGACGGGATCGTCCTCGCGGCGGTTCTCCTCGGAGACGACATAGCCACGCCCCTTGTTGATGCGTATCTCTATGGTGAAGTCAGCGTCCTCAGCTAGATTGCAGATGACCAAGTCAGGGTTTTGTACCTTGTAGCTTGTCAAGACCTGATTGAGGTCACCAGCCTGAAAGGTGCTACGACCTGTGACGTGGAGCGTGATGGTCTCTTCCTGAGGATCCTCGACAGCTGCCTTGAATCTGATCTGCTTGAGGTTGAGTATGATATGGGTTACATCTTCCAATACCCCTGGAATAGTAGCAAATTCATGCTCTACACCTTCGATACGGATAGAAGCTATTGCATACCCCTCTAGTGATGAGAGGAGGATGCGCCGCAAGGCGTTGCCAATGGTCATAGCATAGCCTGGCTCTAGAGGCTTAAATTCAAACTTGGCGTAGTGATCCGAAGCGTCCAGCATGAGGACGCTATCAGGTTGTTGAAATGCTAATATTGCCATAGAGTAGAGGGTTACTTAGAATACAATTCGACGATGAGCTGCTCCTTGATGGGCTCGGGGATCTCCTCACGTGTAGGTACGTTGAGGAACTTACCACTGTAGGTGCGTGCATCCCACTCTAGCCATGGATACTTGCTATGATTGTACCCAGCGAGAGAGTCTGCGATGACCTCCATAGACTTGTCGCGCTCACGTACACCGACGATCTGTCCGGGCTTGAGCGTGTAGGAGGGGATGTTGACCACCTCACCATCTACGACGATGTGACGGTGAGAGACGAGCTGACGTGCAGCAGCACGCGTGGGAGCGATGCCTAGACGGAAGACTACGTTGTCTAGACGAGACTCGAGGAGTTGTAGCAGTACCTCACCTGTGATGCCTGAGGTGCGCTGTGCCTTCTCAAAGAGATTGCGGAACTGACGCTCTAGGACCCCATAGGTGTACTTGGCCATCTGCTTCTCGCGGAGCTGGAGTGCATACTCGCTCTGCTTACGACGACGGTTGTTGCCGTGCTGACCTGGAGGGTAGTTTTTCTTGCTCAGGACTTTGTCTGCACCAAAGATGGGCTCACCAAACTTTCGTGCGATCTTGGACTTAGGACCAATATATCTTGCCATTGTTCTATTTCATTTTAATGCTACTCCATACATCTGCTCTACAGAACGCTCGGGGGGCGCAGGGCCTCTCTCTGCTGTGTCGGGGTCGATGCTGGGATCGTACGGCGCGAGAATACGCAGGCGCTGGTACTCATCGAGGAAGTTGTTCCAGAGAAACGGGATCGCAAGCGCGATCGCCGCGCCGCCGATGAGGAACCAGTAGAGCCTGACGCCCGCCACGATCAGCATAACG
>URKO01000192.1 GCA_900548415.1 uncultured Porphyromonas sp. | reverse complement strand
GCAGGAGCCAAGCCTTGAACTTTCCTTTGGCATAGTACTTACCCTCCTTTAGGGTACGCATCACCTTGATGAAGACCTCCTGAAAGAGATCGTCAGCGACATCGCTATCAGCGATAGTCAGATAGATATAGTTATGTATGTCAGTTTCGTACCGACGGAGGAGCTCTGCAAAAGCTCTATCACAGCCCTCACAATATTGGCAGACGAGTTCATCATCGCTGCACGTACGGAGTGTGGTCATATATATAGAGAGTATCCTTTGTGTTTATAAAAGGTAGCTGTCTATCCTATAGGCTGTGATTACTTTGTGATTACTATTACACCGCAAAGTAACCAAATCTCCCCGAGATATGCAAATCACGAGGAGCTTTAGGGTCAAAATAAAAGAAGGCGCGGGGAGCTTTAGTTCTCTCCAGTAAATATCTCGGAGGTCTCACCCGTTGCCGAGGAGACATCTTTCATCCGGAGCGTTAGGCCGACTGTTTTTAAGAGGATCTTGAGGTCTAGTGCCAAGGAGAGGTGACGTACATACCACGCATCATACTTAAAGCGATGCTGGTAACTCAGCTTGTTGCGACCATTGATCTGTGCTAAGCCTGTGATGCCAGGGCGAACCTCATAGCGCACGCGCTGTGCTGGTGTGATCTCTATCGCATTGCCCTCGATAGAGACACTGATGATCTCCACCTTCCTGCGCTCCGTAGGGATCTGACGGTAAGTGGCCAGGAAAGGGCGAGGACCCACGAGACTCATATCGCCTCGTAGTACATTCCACAGCTGGGGTAGCTCGTCGATGGAGGTCTTGCGGATAAACCGCCCCATAGCGGTCAGGCGCTTTGCATCGGGGAGCAGATTACCTGCAGCGTCTCGCTCATCGGTCATCGACTTGAACTTGTACATATTAAAGAGCCGCTCACCTCGTCCAGGTCGTGCTTGGGAAAAGAAGACCCCCGCCCCCTTATTGGCAAAGGACATCACCACGATCACCACAAGAAGCAGTGGCGACAGGATGATGAGTCCTAGCAAAGAGCAGATGACATCTAGGAGTCGCTTGATATAGTTACGATACATACTAGTCTATGCTACAGGGGGAAGTATGTGAGCAATCAAGCCGAAGAGCCAGGGGGCGCGGTGGGCTATACGGATGAGCGGAGCACCCTTACGACCTGCGTAGCGCATGAGGAGCTTGTGGTCTCCCGATTGTTCCATACGCTGCGTGTACGCTTTGAGTTCGGAGACCTTGCCATAGCGAGCGACCATGCGTAGGCCTGCTCGGTAGAAGTCTGAGGCTAGCGTCAGGTAGGCTGAGTGTAGATCTTTCACCTCATTGGCGCACTCGAGCAACCTAAAGGAACCCTCTAGGCGAGAGATGCCTCGGAGATGGAGTGTGTTGGGATTGTGAATTGTAGACTCTGCTCTCTGATAGTAGTAATAAGCTACGATAGGGACCAGGAGCACCCGCTCGGCAAAGGCTGTGTAGTGCCAGTAGAAGAGTGCATCCTCATGGAGCAACCCCTCCATAAAGCGTGCCTGGTGCTCCTCCAGCATGGAGCGTCGCCACAGAAAGGGACAGACGCTGCCCGATAAGTTGTGCTGCGTCAAGAGTGCTCTCCCATCGGTACACTGAAGCTGGTCGAAGTCATGTACCGAGCTGTCCATCCACTCAGAGGAGACCTCCACCTCTTCACTACGGTTGCGCACGCCAAAGCAGAGCATATCGTACGGCTCCTCGGCAATGAGCGAAAGAAGGTAATCAGCTGCAACACTATCTACCCAGTCATCGGCATCGACAAACCATACGTAGGCTCCTTGAGCCACCTCCAAGCCTCTATTGCGAGCAGCGGACTGCCCTTGATTCACTTGGGTGATGACGCTGATGGTCTGATCTGGGTGCTGCGCTTGGTAATCTGTCACCACCTCCAGGGTCTCATCCTGGCTCCCGTCATTGATCACGATGATCTCCAGTGCTGTCGCAGCGTTGGGTATAGCGACGAGAGAGTCTAAGCAACGAACGATGGTCTTTGCACCATTATATATAGGTATGATGACAGAGAGGGGTAGTTCTATACTCATAGCTTCGCTTCCTTAGGGATATAGCGCGCATTGACCTCTTTGCGCTCAGCGTCGCACCACCAGCCCCACTTGTTGAAGTACTTGACCATCGAGGAGATGTGGTGGCATAGAAGCTTAGCGTCGTGGTAAGAGCCTCGGCTGTGGACATGCGTGATCTTAGCCTCGGGCTGGCAGATCGTCTTAGAGATCTGTCCGATGCGCCTAGAGAGATCGATATCCTCGACATACATGAAGAACCGCTCGTCGAAGCCCCCCACGCGCTCCAGTATCGCCATGCGTGTAAACATGAAGCACCCAGACAGATAGGGTACCTCTACTGGTGTGCTATAGTCTAGCCAATGCATCTCGTAGCGACTGTTGATCTTGTTGCGCACCCACTGACTGAAAGAGAAGCGACGCAAGAGCACATCGCACGGTCTAGGTAAGAGCTTGCAGAGCTGCTGCGGACGACCATCGGGGTAGGAGACAAAAGGCGATATGAGTCCTACCTCCTCGTGCGCCTCCATATAGGAGGTCAGGGTATCTAGCACTGTCTCGTCAAAGCGTACATCCGGATTGATGATCACATGGTATCGTGCTCCCTGATCGTGGGCTAGGCGTATGGCTATGTTGTGTGCCCTGCCAAAGCCTAGGTTGCTCGGCTGGTGCTCATAGTATATACGCCCGTTACCGATGGGTAGGTCTGCCAAAAAACGCAACTCATCTGTGGGTGAGTTATCAATCAGGTAGAGACGCTTGTCGCTCTCCACCTGTGGCTGTGAGGGCGTCCGAAAGAAGTCCTCAATGATCTGCTCCACAAAGAATGCATTGCTCTTGTAGAGTACTATAGAGCCAGTTGTTAGCACCTAATTATTATCTATGCTAGTTGTGAGTTATCCAAGATACTTTCGCAGGAGCTGCTGATAGATGCGATGGTACTGCAGAGCCATGCGCTGGCGACCATACAGACGTCCCATCTCCAGAGCTTCTTGTCTATCAAACGTAACAGAGGGTGCTTTTAGTATACAATCGGCACACTGAGATACACTTCCCAAGTCAAATCGTAGAGCAACCATCTGCGGTACAGACCCCAAAATCTCGCCAAAGATAGGCAAATTCGAGTGAATGACTGCACATCCCGATGCAACGCCCTCGATAACATTGAGCGGCAAGCCCTCAGCATGACTAGCCGTGATCAAGGCATCTGAGGCTCCTAGGTAGTCCGCCACACGATCTGTAAAGCCGACAAACTGAACCTGCTCACCTAGGGGCTTCGCTAGATGCTTGCAGCGTCTCTCTAGAGGACCCTTGCCGAGGATCAGCAGACGTAAGTCACTCGGTAACTTGCGTTGTCTCTTCAGACGGCGCAAGGCGCGCAGGATCAACTCTGGGTCTTTGCGCTTGATGAGTCCCCCGCAATAGGTGAT
>URKO01000191.1 GCA_900548415.1 uncultured Porphyromonas sp. | reverse complement strand
TCTCATCTTGTTGCGTCTATCAATAACAGCGATGTCTGCAAAGGAGGGCGCTTTGGTCTGTTTAATCTTGCTCATAGAGATAACTAGAATGCCTTCAAACACAACACAAAGATACTAATAATCAGCGAGATATGCAATAGATCGCTCAGATAATACGTGCAACAGTCTCTTAATGAGCTTTTATTGTCCAATTAGTTGGCATTTATCGCTTGGGGAAGGTGGGCTGCGGATGCGCCTTGACCTCCTCCAGGAGTACGCGTACGGCTGCTTCTAGCTGACTATCGTGTCCCTCGAGGACGCGGTTGTAGTCGAGCGGTACCACGACATCGGGCTCGAGCTGCTTATTCTCGAGGAAGTCTCCCTGCTGGGTGCGATAACCTACGGCGGGGATGCCGAAGAAGAGCAGCGGGTTCTGCATGGTGACCCAGTTGACCGAGGTCATAGTGCCTGGTACTGGCATACCGACTACCTTGCCCATGCCGAGGGTTTGGTAGACCCATGGAGAGCCGTGTGCATTGGAGTAGTCAGCCTCGCAGACGAGCATGACTGAGGGCTTGGTCCATCGCTTGCTAGGCATCGTGCAGTAGTCCTGTCCACGCACCTCTTGCTGCAGATAAGCCTTGCCACCGAAGAAGGTCTCGAGGTCTTCGTGCAGACGACCACCACCGTTGTAGCGGATGTCGATGACGATACCATCGCATTGGTAGTACTTGCCCATCACCTCACTGTAGACGGTGCGGAACTCGTCATCGCCCATGCTCGGGATGTGTACATAGCCGAGACGACCATTCGAGAGTCGCTGTACCTCAGCTTCACGAGCCTTGACCCAGCGCTTGTAGAGTAGTCCCGAGAGCTTGCCTGAAGAGATAGGACGTACAGCCTCGGTGATTTCCTTTTGCTCCTTATTACTATAGAAGGTGACAGCCGTGAGCGTGCCGGTAGTGCCTGCGAGGAGGTCACGCCAGTCGGTGTGGTGGTCGATGCGTGTACCATTGATTGCGACGATGCGGTCGCCAGGCTGTAGCTTGGTCAGGTAGGTGTCGAAGGGTCCGCCCGTAACGATTTCGTCGACAATAATCCCCTCGAGGGGTAGGGAGTACCAGTTATAGAGTAGCCCTAGGCGTCCCGTAGCTGGCTCGCTAGAGCCCTGTCTGTAGCCTGAGCCGGTGTGCGATACGTTGAGCTCGCCGAGAATCTCGCTGAGCATCTCGGAGAAGTCCTCGTTCGTCGCGATGTGGGGCAAGAACTGGCGGTAGTGGTCGGTCAGACCCTTCCAGTCTACGCCGTGCATGTCTGCGCGGTAGAAGCGTAGCCCCTCCTCGCGAACCATAAAGTCGTACATCGCCTCACGCTCGGCGTAGCTGTCTAGCTCCACCCGCGCACGGTAGTTGACGGACTCAAACTTCTTTGAGGCGGGCGTAAAGCACTGTACTCGGCCCGAGGATACGACGAAGATCTTATCTCCCTTGGGAGTGGGGCGCATATAGGCACTGCCCGAGAGGTCTAGCTGGCGTAGCATCGAGGTATTGCCCTTGCGCAGATCTGTCTGCCAGAGGTTGTACCCGCCCTCAAAGGCTGAGAGGTAGTAGAGGTTCTTCCCGTCGGCATCGACATAAGCGTCTGCTAGGTCGCTCGAATTGGGCGTGAGCCGTACGATGCGGTCCTCGATGCCCTTGACCTCAACGATGATAGGCTTGGTCTCGTCCTTCTTAGCACTATCAGTGGGAACGGGATCAGCGCCATACTGTAGCGTGTCTAGTCCAGCACGGTCGTAGAGGTCGCGCTCTTCGGGTGTCATGCTAAACTTCTCGTACGCCTTGCGATTGAGGAATACGAGGAAAGCATCGCTCATAGAGCCCCACGAAGCGTGGTTGCGCATACCATATCGGTCTGAGGTGAAGAGGATGGCATTGCCCTCCATAACCCAGCCCGTGAGGTCGCTGAAGTAACCGGTATTGGTCAGGTTGATCACCTCACCTCCAGTCGCTTTTACCAAGCCTACATCACCAAAGGGCGCATGGACATTGGGTGTGTATCCGAAGGCTATCCAGCGGCTGTCAGGACTCCACTCGAAGCTGATGTAGCCGTGCATCTCGGGCTGATCCTTGCCACTGGTGACCTGCGTGAGCTTCTTGCTCTCGACATTATAGGTATAGATGCACTTGCGGTCACCGACGAAGGCGATCAGCTTGCCATCGGGAGAGTACTGGGGTAGGGCTTGCTCCATCTTGCACTCGGGCATGAGTGGCTCCTCCTTGATGATGGTGGCAGAGGCGAAGTCTAGCTCTTTGTCCGAGGCGATGGTCGCCTTGTAGAGGATATGCTTGCCGTCACGGCGTGAGTCGTAGACGAGCGTCTTGCTGTCGGGACTCCAGGTGACACTCTCCTCGGCACCGGCGCTCTGGGTGATGCGCTTCGTCGTGCCATGCTCGACAGAGGTGACGTAGACATCACCACGCATGATGAAGGCTAGCTGCTTGCCGTCACTGCTGGGCGTAAAGGAGCTACCGCCACTGCTGGCTGTGCGGCGGTACACTTTGTCCTTAGGACCCTCGGTGCGCAGGGTGATCTGTACCTTCTGCGGGGAGCGTCCCTCGGTCATGGTGTAGAGGTCACCATCGTAGGCGAAGCAGAGCCGTCCGGAGCGTGAGATGCTGAGGAAGCGAACGGGGTGATTGCGGAAGCTGGTCACCTGCTGAGCGGTCTGCTCACCGATGCGCTGCTTCCAGACGTTGAGCGAATTGCTTTTGCCACGCTCGCTGATGAAGTAGACGGTCTGGTCATCGGGTCCGAAGACGGGGGAGAGGTCTTCGCCTGGCTCTAGTGTGCAGGCGGTCGTGACTCCACTTTTGGGGTCTACTATATAAATGTCTCGTGTGACGGAGCTGGTGTGGTGCTTGCGCCACTTATTCTCAAAGCCCTTGATGTCCTGCGCTACGTAGCGGTCGCCACGATGGCTGAAAGTGACAGCCTCCAGAGGACGAGCGTTATAGAGCATAGGCGTGCCGCCATCGACAGGGATCATATAGAGCTGCGAGAGGATGCCCGAAGGATTGAGCGCACTGGTGGCAGGCTGCTGGAGAGATTCGGACATAATGATAAAACGACCGTCGGGCGTGTAGCACTCGACGGTATGGCTATTGCCCGAGTGGTACGTGATGCGCTTGACATCGCCACCGAGGGCTGACATAGTGTAGATGGAGCGGTGCCCATCACGATTGCTCATGAAGGCGATACGCTTGCCATCGGGACTCCAGGTGGGGTTCGACTCGTACCCATCGGAGCCAGTCAGGAGACGCGCCTCGCCACCGATAGCGTCGACAATGTAGATGTCGCCTTGGTAGCAAAAGGCTATCTGATTACCATCTGGTGAGATCTGGGCATAGCGTAGCCAGCGGGGTGTCTCCTGCGCTACAGCCCCCACGAGCCAGGTGGCTGAGAGGGCTAGTAGGAGTAGGAGACGCTTGCAAAGGGAAGTGTTCCTCTTCATAA
>URKO01000190.1 GCA_900548415.1 uncultured Porphyromonas sp. | reverse complement strand
GATGCTCATGTGTGCGGCAGGCCATGCTCTTCTTGACAAAGGCCAGATAACCATTAGAGAGTTCATCGGCCGTGCCTAGAGGGCGACCATTGATGGCGACAATCTCATCGCCAGCGCGTAGCCCCGCCTCGGCAGCAGGTGAGTGCAGTGGTAGCGAGTGGATGGTCGAGATATTGTTTGCCCGATAGTTGATCCCCAGCGACAGATGCCTATGGGTGGCGAAGCGCACGACGAGCGAGTTGAAGTAGCGCGTGAAGGGGAACTGCAAGAGCATCACCGGCACCGTCAGAGCGGTGTAATCGGTCAGCGTATAGTCGTCAGCGAGCAGCTCCTCGGCTTCGCTCGTCCATAGCATCTTGCGCTCGTTGACACCACTATATATAGTAACGCCAAACTTCAAGTAGAAGCGCGCCAGCGTCTTGTCGCTTCCCATCGGCAGGATCGGCAGCTCGACGAGCTTATGCGCCTTGGGGTCGATGCGTAGCGACGTTTGCACGGCAGAGCGACGAGCGGCAGCAGCGTCGTAGGCACTGTTTTCGGTGATACTATAATAGGTATCTACGAGTAGGTCGGGATTCTTCTGATCGTAGGTCAGCCCTAGAGCTTGTAGCTCCTCAGCGAGTTGCTGCTCGATGAGCGCATCCCGATTGGTGTGCTGCTTGTTGGTGCGCACGAAGCCAAAGGTCTCATAGTTGATCAAGTCGGTCTTACCCTCGGTGCCTGTGCTGATGGGGTACGAGATCAATATATCGGACTCGTCCTCTAGGCTGTACATGCCAAAGGCACGAGCCATGTCCCGCTCCGTGAGCGCATCGGCCGGCTGAGCGATCGGATTGAGATGGCGTACCACACGATGGTAGGCGAAGTTGGAAACAACTAGGAGTAAGTCGTCAGAGACTTCTCCCTCGCCTTGCAACTCGCGGATCATCTCCTCCTCAGACATCTTAATGGTCTCGTGTCCATTGATCGCCTCGATGATGTCGCCCACTCGTAGTCCAGCCTGTGCTGCAGGACTATTGGGATAAACGGTCAGGATGACAGGGCGGTTGGCTCCCCAGTTGTCGTTGTAGCTCATCTGATACTCTAGGCCGACGTAAGCTTTCTGAGCTTGCATGGTCAAGGCAAAGGAGCAGAGTGCTAGGATAAGTAGCAAAGTGGTGTGGTATAGTCGCTTCATGGTAGTCTGTTCTTTGAGTGTGTTGGTGAAAAGGTTTTACTCCAGCTCCAAGTGGTAGAGCTGATTGATAACCTCGCAATAGGTCTGCTGTACGATCTCTTGCCGAGAGCCTGTGAGCTGCAAGCGTGCCGAGTGGATGCCCCGAGGTGTGGCTAAAGCGATGCAGACAGTCCCGACGGGTGTCGCAGCCGTACCGCCAGCTGGTCCTGCCACGCCTGTGGTCGCTATGCCGATGGTGCTACGACAAGCCTGACGCGCGCCGCTAGCCATCGCCTCAGCGACCTCTCGGCTCACGACGCCATACTGCTCGATGGTGGCGGCTGGCACATAGGCTAGTCGCTCCTTGAGCTCTATCTGATAAGTCACGAGGGCGCCTTGGAACCAGTGCGAACTGCCCGCATGCGACGTCAGCTGGCTCGCTATATAGCCACCCGTACAGCTCTCGCAGGTCGAGACGCTCTCGTGCTGCTCTAGCCAGTGTGCTATGAGACGCTGTAGCTGCTCTTCTGTCGTCTGAGGGATGGACATAAGATGTGGGTTAGATCGTTGTCTTGGCAAAGGGGACGGCCTCTATCGATCCGTAGGCTCCTCGCTCATAGGCAAAAGTGCCCGCCATGGCAACCATAGCGGCATTGTCTGTCGTAAAGGCAAAGGGCGGTATGTAGACCTGCCAGCCGTACCGATCGGCATAAGCGTGGTAAGCGTCACGCAGCCCCGTATTGGCCGAGACACCACCAGCCACAGCGATGTGCTTGATGCCTGTCTCCTTGCTGGCGCGCAGTAGCTTGCTCATGAGGATGTCGATGACCGTCTTTTGGAGTGAGGCGCAGAGATCCGCTTTGTTTTTCGCAACAAAGTCAGCATCCTTGGCCAGTTCATCCCGTAGCGTATAGAGGAAAGAGGTCTTCAGCCCGCTAAAGCTGTAGTCCAGCCCTGGCACCTGAGGCTTGCTAAAGTGAAAGCGCTCCGCGTCGCCCTCATTGGCGAGCTTATTGACGATCGGCCCCCCAGGGTAACCGAGTCCCATCACCTTGGCGCACTTGTCAAAGGCTTCGCCGGCCGCATCATCGATCGTCTGACCCAGTATGCGCATATCATCAGGTGCATTGACCTGTACGATCTGTGAGTTGCCACCCGAGACGAGTAGGCAGAGGTAAGGAAATGGCGGGGGTGTGTGTGGCTCCTCAGGCTTAGCAATAAAGTGTGCGAGGACGTGTGCCTGCAGGTGGTTGACCTCGACGAGTGGAATCTGGAGGGCTAAGCTCAGCCCCTTGGCAAAGTTGGTCCCGACGATAAGCGAACCGAGAAGCCCAGGACCACGTGTGTAGGCTATCGCATCAAGGTCGGCCAGCGTGACGCCGGCACGCGCTACCGCCTGCTGTACGACAGGAACGATGTTTTGCAGATGGGCTCGTGACGCCAACTCAGGCACCACGCCTCCATACTTGCTGTGTACCTCTTGACTTGCGATCACATTGCTACAGAGGAGCCCACCGCGTAGCACAGCTGCCGAGGTATCGTCGCACGAGCTCTCGATACCTAAGATGAGAGAAGATGAAGATGTCATGATGCTGTGGGGTGAGATTAGTTGGCAGCCTGGTAGTCAGCGCACACCTTGTCGACATACTTGAAGAACTTCGACCCGCCCTGACTAAGGAAGTAGTCGCGTCCCTCCAGCATCTCGACCAGCTGCATGAGTGCTCTATCTTCGGCCATACGCATCAGCTCCCGCTCGGAGTCGGTCTGATCATCGATGCCCAAGAGGTGCAAGATACCATGTATCATCACACGGTATAGCTCCTGCTGGAACTGCACGCCCAGCTCCTGCGCATTGGTCGCAACAGTGTCGATGCTGATGAGTATGTCGCCATAGATTGCATCGTCGCCCTCCTGCTCACTCTCACGAGGGAAGGTGATGACGTCCGTGTAGTAGTCATGCTGGAGAAATGCTTTATTAGCTCTCAGGATACCCTCATCGTCAGTATACTGAAAGTTGATCTCCCCGACCGTACGATTCATCTCGTCACATACGCGGCGCATCCAACGATTGGCGATCTGCCGCCGGATGGGAGGCATCAGCACATCGTTGTCCGAATAGTAGTTAAATTGCATATCTCGTCTCTTAAGTCTATCTGCATGCAGGCATCGCTTGCAATCTTATGAGGCTGTTGACATAGACAGCCTCGTATGGTATTGCAAAGGTAATGTTTTCTTTAGACTTACACAGCGTAACGCGAGGTCGTACATTCCACCCGCTAATGCAATTTCTCAAGAATGATGTTTTTGATGACTTCATTGGGTGTCTTATAGTTTAGGT
>URKO01000189.1 GCA_900548415.1 uncultured Porphyromonas sp. | reverse complement strand
GTAATCTTTTCAGCGCCATCACCGGCGACCTCCTTTTCCTCTGTAAAGGAAAGGTAGTTCATCTGACAGAAATCTGATGAAAGAGCAGTAGACGGCAATGATTTTGTATCTTTGTGGCGTAATGATTTATAAGAGACTATAGTCGAAGCTATGAACTATGGATATGTCAAGGTAGCGGCCGCTGTGCCCTACGTCAGAGTGGCTGACTGCTACTACAATACAAGCCGCATCAAGGAGATGATCTTCCAAGCGGAGGAGCTGGGCGTAGAGATACTTACGACTCCTGAGCTATCTATCACGGGGTATACCTGTGGGGATCTCTTTCACCAATCGTTCCTCCTAGATCAAGCTCAGAAGGCTCTATGCCAGCTAGTCGAGGAGACGGCCGAGACTGACGTGATGGTCATCGTCGGGATGCCGGTCAAGGTGGAGGAGAAACTCTTCAATGGGGCTGTCGCCTTCCAGCATGGTAAGATCCTCGGAGCGATCCCTAAGACTTATCTGCCAAACTATCGAGAGTTTCAGGAGAAGCGCTGGTTCTCTCCCAGTGATTCGCTACAATATAAGACGGTCCAGATGGGTCCCCACACGGTACCCATCGGGCGCAACATCATCTTCAAGTGTGGACAGGTGGGCATCGGTATCGAGATCTGTGAGGATATGTGGACGCCCTTTACGCCTGGCACACGCCTCAGCCTCTATGGAGCGCATATCATCTTCAACCTCTCTGCGAGCAATGAGAATGCGGGCAAGCACGACTACCTCCGCTCGCTGATCAGTGGTGCCACGTCGCAGTCTATCTGTGGATACGTCTACGCCTCTAGTGGCTATGGCGAGAGCTCTACCGATCTAGTCTATACGGGCAAGGCGTTTATCGCTGAGGTGGGCAAGATCGTTAAGGAGATGCGTCGCTTTGAGTACAAGGAGCGTATGATCGTGAGCGACATCGACGTGTCTCGTATCCACGGCGAGCGACTGATCAATAGTAGCTTCAAGAGTGCGGTCAATCACTTTACCGACGAGGAGGAGCTGGAGAGCATCCCCTTCACGCTACGCTCTAAAGAGAAGTCACAGCCTATGGATCGCGTCATCGAGCGCAATCCCTTTATGCCTGAGGGGGCAAACCCTGAGGAGCGTTGTCACGAGATGTTTCAGATACAGGTGTGTGGCCTCATACAGCGTCTCAAGCACATGCGTGCGGAGCATGCGGTGATCGGTATCTCGGGCGGACTAGACTCGGCACTAGCTCTACTGGTGACGGCAGAGGCTTTTGACCTCTTGGGCTTGGATCGCAAGCAGATCATTGCAGTGACAATGCCCGGCTTTGGCACCTCTGAGCGCACCTATCGCAACGGTTACACGATGATGCAGGAGCTAGGTGTGACAATCCGTGAGATCGATATCAAGGAGGCGACGGAGCAGCATCTCTCGGCCATCGACTATAAGGGTAATCGGGAGGATGCGACCTTTGAGAATGCTCAGGCACGTGAGCGGACGCAGATATTGATGGATCTGGCCAATATGTACCACGCGCCCGTCATCGGGACGGGAGATCTGTCTGAGATTGCCTTGGGGTGGTGTACATTCAACGGGGACCACATGTCTATGTATGCGGTGAATAGTGGTATCACGAAGACGAGCGTACAGCTGATCGTCGGGTGGTATGCTACGCACAAGGCTGGTGACACGCCACTGGCCACGACGCTACACGACATCGTCGCTACGCCGATTAGCCCAGAGCTACTACCGATCAAGGACACGAAGGCTGGCAGTGAGCAGCAGACGCAGAATCTCGTGGGGCCGTATGAACTACACGACTTCTTTATCTATCACTTCCTACTTGATGGCTTCGAGCCGAAGAAGATCTTTTACCTGGCTAAGGTTGCTTTCGAGGGAGCTTACACACCCCAAGAGATCAAGCACTGGATGGGCGTCTTCTTCAAGCGTTTCTTCTCTCAGCAGTTCAAGCGTAATGCGATGCCCGATGGGCCTAAGGTGCTGAGCGTCTCACTCTCATCACGTGGCGAGTGGCGCATGCCGAGCGATGCGGTGAGCAGTATGTGGCTCCAGGAGGTGGAGAGCCTAGAGGTATAGAGACAAGAGCGATGATGAGTCAAGAGGAGCGTGCGCAACTGTTGATGCCGATAGCGGACTTTATCAAGGAGTTCGAGCAGGCCTTCAAGCGGTCACTACAGAGTGATGCACCTGTATTGTCGCATGCCTTAGAACACTTACAGCTCTCCTCGGGCAAGCATATTCGTCCGATCATCGTGGGGCTATGCGCTCAGCTATGCGCTGGGCAGACCAATGCACAGACGCTCTCGGCAGCACTGGTCATAGAGCTGCTACACACGGCCTCGCTCATTCACGACGATGTCATCGACTGGTCGGACACACGGCGCGGACAGCCTACACTCAACGCGCTGTACAGCAATCATCAAGCCGTCCTGATGGGAGACTATGTACTCTCGACCGCCTTTCTAGAGATAGTCTCTCGGGAGCACAACACTGAGATGCTGCGTGTCGTCGCTCAGGCTGGACGCGATCTCTCTATCGGAGAGTTGATGCAGCTATCCCTCTCGAAGGCACACACCTACCGCGAGGAGGACTACTATGCGGTAGTGGATCGTAAGACGGGAGCACTCTTTGAGGCGAGTGCCAAGCTGGGAGCTCTGAGCGTAGATGCGACCGAGGAGCAGGTGAAGCACTGTGCCCGTCTGGGACAATTGATGGGGCGCGCCTTCCAGCTACAGGATGACCTCTTTGATTATGACAAGCTCCAAGATGTGGGCAAGCCTACGGGTCACGATTTGATCGAGGGCAAGGTTTCCCTTCCCCTACTCTATGTCCTAAAACATGCAACCCCTACGGAGCGCGACGAGATAATCTCGTATCTACAACAACCTATCGGGGCAGACTCTATAGACAACCTCCTCCGCATAGCCCGCGAACGTGGTGGCATCGACTACACAGAGAGGCAGATACAGCACATTCACCAAGAGGCAATTGACCTGATCAGGAGCTTCGCGCCAAGTAGTACCAGAGAGACGTTAGAGCGTTTTATCACATTACTAGGAGAGAGACAGAAGTAGCGGACGAAGAGTATGGGAGGAGATACGCTTAATTGGATTGACTATATGGTCATGGGCTGCACAGCGTGGGCACTCTTCAAGGGCTTCAAGCGGGGTGTCGTGTCGGCTCTGATTGGCGTGCTGGGCATCGCAGTAGGCTATGTACTGGTGCGCTGGATAGGCGTACCTGTAGCACTGTGGATCTCTAGCACCTTCGGACTACCACACGGGGTGGCGGTGATAGGTGCTTATGTAGCGACCTTCTCACTCTCATGCTGGGGCATCGCCTTCCTAGCACGTCCTACGGTGAGAGCCATTAAGCGTTCGTCGCTCTCAGTTGTCAATAAACTTATGGGAGCGCTCTTTGCGGGAGCCTTCGTCATCATATTCTTTAGCCTTATATTTAATCTAACCGACTTCATACTG
>URKO01000188.1 GCA_900548415.1 uncultured Porphyromonas sp. | reverse complement strand
AGGTCTGAAGGGAGCATACCTCCGTATGTAACCGAAGCCGAATCCCGAAAGCAACGCTGCGATTCGCTTTTATGCAGCAGTCTCTTAGTGGCTCTACTCCTCTGGCTCCCTGCGCAGAGCCTAGCGCAGGAGCTGAATGCGCGTGTCACGGTCAACGTGGATCGTCTCGGCTCCTCTGCCGATCAGGCGATCGTGTCGGACTTGACCCAGCAGTTGACCGAGATGATCAACCAGACGCGATGGACGAATGCCACCTTCTCGCCAATGGAGCGGATCGAGTGCGCCTGGGGACTGAACCTCGTGAGCGTCTCTGACGATGGTCTCTATACGGCCGAGCTAAGCATATCCGCACAGCGCCCCGTCTACGGAGCCTCCTATACGACCCCACTGCTGGTGCATCTAGACCGTGAGCTAAACTTCCAGTACGCGCCCTACCAGCCGCTCGTCTATGCGCCCACACAGATTGACAACAATCTCGTGGCGACGGTCGCTTTCTACGCTTATCTCATCTTAGCTCTAGACTTTGACTCCTTCGCACCTCTCGGGGGCGACTACGCTGCGCGACAGATGCAGCAGCTGGTGGCGACGGCTCAGCAGATGATGGACTGGTCAGGCTGGAAAGCTTACGCCAGCGACAACAACCGCTACGCAATCAGCCAAGCTTACAACGATCCAGCGCACCAGCCGTGGCGCAACTACTGGTACCAGTACCATCGCCAGGGACTAGACCTCCTCACGAGCAACTTACGTCGTGGCTACACCAATATATTAGAGCAGCTCTCCCTACTCGAGGAGACCTGGCAGGCCAACAGTTTGTCGCCTCTCCTACAGATCTTCGCACAGACGAAGCTTGACGAGTTGCCTCTTCTGGTCGAAGGTGCTCCACAGGATAGCCGCATGGCTGCTTACAAGACCCTCTCCAAGATCTTCCCTACGGAAGATAGCAAGCTCTCAGCCCTGAAGAAGTAACTAGACCTCATGCTGCACAGCTTATACATACGGGATTACATCCTCATCGAGGAGCTCAGCTGCACCCTCCCCACGGGACTCATAGCGGTCACGGGCGAGACGGGAGCGGGCAAGAGTATCCTCGTCTCAGCCCTACAACTGCTGGCAGGGGGGCGTGCTGACATATCGACCGTTCGTCAGGGCTGTCAGAAGGCGGTCATCGAGGGGGAGTTCACGCAGCTCAGCCCTCAGGTCATCGAATGGATGCAAGCGCAGGAGCTAGAGACCGAGGAGAGCTGTCTCGTACGTCGTGAGATACGACAGACGGGACGTAGTCGCATCTTTGTCAATGATACGCCTGTCTCCCTCGTTCAACTGGAGGAGCTGGGCGCACTCCTGCTAGACGTTCACTCGCAGCATCGCAACCTTTTGCTCCGTGAGGGTGCTTATCAGATCGCTCTCATCGACTCGCAGCTAGGTGCCGAGGCGCAGCTTGTCGAGGCCTACCACAGCGCCTATCAGCAGTACCACGACAACGCCATACGACTCAAGAAGCTGCGCACAGAGGCACAGCAAGCCGAGGCGGAGTATGAGCTGAACAGCCGAGCTTACGAGGAGATCGCTGCGCTCAAGCTCGAGCAGTACTCGCTCACTGACCTTACCGACGAGGCGGAGCGACTCACCCACACACAGGAGATACAGGAGGGCTTGCAGAGCATCCTCGCACTACTCAACAGACCGCATAGCATCGTTGATCAGCTCACCACGGCGCAGGAGCAGATGGAGCAGACCGCTGCTTACCTTCCCGAGTTGGCCAATTACACAGAGCGCATGCGGAGCCTCGTCATCGAGCTAGACGACATCGAGAGCGACTTGAACCGTCTGCAGGGCGAGGTCGCCTACAATCCTGCGCGCTTAGAGGAGATCAACACGATCCTAGGCGGAGTCAATGCTTTGCTCAAAAAGCATAACCTCTTATCCCCCGAAGAACTCGTCGAGTACAGCCAAGAGCTTGGTGCCAAGCTCGCTCACACCGCTCAGTACGAGCAGGAGCTAGCCACACTACGCACCGAAGTGCTCCAACAGCGCACAGAGGTGCTAACCCTAGGCAAGCAACTCCACGAGGCGCGCGCCAAGGTCGCTACACAGATCGCACGGAGCGTCACTAAGACGCTCTGCCAGCTGGAGATGCCGCACGCACGCTTTGACATAGCCCTACAGCTCCTCGACAAGCCGACCGAGCAAGGCATGGATCAGGTCGACTTCCTGCTCTCAGCCAACAGCGATCAGCCACTCCGCCCAGTCACCGACATCGCTTCGGGCGGTGAGATAGCCCGACTGATGCTAGCACTCAAGGCTTTGCGCAGTCAAGCCGCCTCGAGCCACGCTGAGCTGGCCAGTTCGCCTGCTATCGTCTTTGACGAGATCGACACCGGCACCTCGGGCATCGCTGCCTCCCGCATAGGCGACATGCTCCACACGATGGGCCAGCACCAGCAGATCTTCGTCATCACCCACCTACCGCAGATCGCTTCGGCGGCCACCCAGCATATACTTATATATAAGGAGGAGATCAACGGCGAGACCCACTCGCACCTTCGCCTCCTCACACCCGAAGAGCGCATCAACGAGATAGCGCGCCTCCAGAGTGGCGACCAGATAACTCCCGAGGCTATCGCTGCCGCACACACATTACTTACAGCACATGATTAAGCAAAAACTCATCTACGGCATACACGCTCTCTCAGAGAGCCTCGCCTCTCATAGCGACATAGACAAGATCTATATGAAAAAAGGAGCCGCCACGGGCGAACTCCTAGAGATCAAACGCACCGCACGCACTCAGGGCATACCTGTCATGGAGGTTCCCGCTGAGCGTCTCAACCGATTCACACGGGGTGCCCACCAGGGGGTCGTAGCGCTCATCTCGCCCATCACCTACACCCGTCTAGAGTCGCTCATACCGATGCTTTATGACGAGGGGCAGATGCCTTTTATCGTACTGCTCGACGGGGTCACCGACGTGCGCAACTTTGGTGCTATTGCGCGTACTTGCGAATGCGCTGGAGTTCACGCTATTGTCATCCCCGAGCGAGACAGCGTCTCCGTCACGGCCGATGCGGTCAACGCTTCCGCCGGAGCGCTTATGCGCATCCCCGTCTGCCGTGAGCGTGACCTCGTGACCGCCTGCCGCTTCCTCCGGGATAGCGGGCTACAGCTCGTCGGCGCCGATGTAGACGCCACGACAAACTACACCTCCCTCCCGATGACGCCACCCCTGGGCATCGTCATGGGGTCGGAGCAAAAAGGTATCTCCACGGGCGTCCTCAAGCAACTCACCGACCGCGTCTCCATACCACAGCTGGGACAGATCTCCTCGCTCAACGTATCGGTCGCTACCGGCATCATGCTCTACGAGGTCGTTCGCCAGCACAACGCAAACCTATAAAGAGCCTGTTGCAAAAGTCAACAGTCTCATAATTTTGCAAGCAAGATTATCTAGACTTTGCAGAAAGGATGAAGCGCAAGGCGCTGAGGGTGAGGTCTGAA
>URKO01000187.1 GCA_900548415.1 uncultured Porphyromonas sp. | reverse complement strand
ATGGGGCTACTTTTTCTTCTTATTGAATAGCCCTACGACAAATAGGATAACACAAGCTCCCACGACAGCACAGACTAGCTGTGCCCATGATGAGTCTCCTGCTTCAGCTCCGAAGAAGCCGTAGACCCAGCCTCCGACGACACCACCGAGCATACCGATGATGATGTTCCATAAGAACCCGAGAGACTGTCCACGCATGATCCAACCTGCAATCGCTCCTGCAGCTAGACCGATTAGTAAACTCCAAAGTAGTCCCATAGTATTCAGTGTTTAATAGTTAGTAAAACATTGGCTTAATAGCCCTGCATCAGGAACTTCTACTAGACAAGTCCCCTCTGCGGTGACAAAGTTAATCTAATCTTGTGACATAGGCAAACCGCCCCACCGACCTAGATTTGGCACGGCACATTCGCCGATTGACAGCTATTCTGTACCTTTGTAGGTGGAGGAGATTGCCCTCCTCCATTAGTGGATAATGCTATGAAGAGTAACACACGACAATTACTATCCCCGCCTGATAGGCTCTACGTATGTGGTATCGACACAGACATAGGCAAGACCTATGGCACAGCCTTCCTCATACGTACGCTCAGAGAGGCTGGTCATACAGCTTGCACCTCGATGAAGTTGGTCCAGACGGGATGCCACGAGATCAGTGAGGATATAGAGACCCACCGTCGTCTACTCGGAGAGCCACTCTCGGAGTGGGATCGCCAGGGGCTCACCTGTCCCTACCTCTATAGCTACCCCTGCTCGCCACACCTTGCAGCGCGTATGGATGGTGGTGAGATAGACCCCGAGCGACTCAACGAGGCTACCCGCCATCTGCAAGAGCTGGGCGCTAAGCCTCTACTCGTAGAGTGTGCTGGCGGACTGATGGTGCCACTCACCGAGCAGCTCCTCACGATAGACTACATAGCGCAACAAGAGGATCCACAGGTAGCACTCGTCACCAATGGCAAGCTGGGCAGCATCAACCACACGCTACTCAGTATCGATGCTTGCATGCACCGAGGCATTGAGGTGCGATACCTTATATATAATGTGTACCCCGAGCAGGATACCACAATAGAGCGTGAGACTATCAGCTATCTCCAGGGATGGCTCGAGGAGCATCTACCCTCTTGTCTCTTTATGAAGATGCCTATAGCTGGCTAGATATAACAACAGAGCTACTGTCTAACCCCTTTTTGTTCCCCTTACTATGGAAGACATTTACCCTGTAGATTATAGCAACTCGACACTCTCTGATGAGGAGATGATACAGCGTGAGTACGATGCGCTGATCTATGACTATGAGCACTCAAATCACCGCAAGAAGGTAGAGGTGATACAGCGTGCCTTTACCTTCGCACGGATGGCTCACGAGGGGGTCAGACGCAAGAGCGGAGAGCCTTACATCATGCACCCGCTCGCCGTAGCTCGTATCGTGTGCCGTGAGATAGGTCTGGGATCTACATCCATCGTCTCTACCCTACTCCACGATGTGATCGAAGATACGGAATACACAGAGGAGGATATAGAGCAGCTCTTCGGGCCCAAGGTGGCTCAGATCGTTGTAGGCCTGACCAAGATAAGTAGCGAAATACTGGCTGAGCGAAACATTGAGAGCCTCCAGGCTGAGAACTTTCGCAAGCTGATCCTAACGATGAATGCGGACATTCGTGTGATCCTTATTAAAATTGCCGACCGTCTGCACAATATGCGTACGCTGAGCTCGATGCCTGAGCATAAGAAGCTCAAGATAACGGGCGAGACACTCTACATCTATGCTCCGCTGGCACACCGCCTAGGACTTTTCGCCATTAAAACGGAACTCGAGGAGCTGGTCTTCAAGCATGAGCACCCGAAGGCTTACGAGGATATCTGCAACCAGATTATCGATACGGAGCAGTCTCGTGCAGAGCTGTTTGAGCAGTTTAGCACGCCTGTTCACCCCCTACTCAAGGCTCGTGGACTGGACTACGAGATGAAGACGCGTGTCAAGTCTTGCTACTCGATCTGGAAGAAGATGCAGAAGAAGCAGATCCCCTTTCAGGAGATATACGATCTCTACGCCGTGCGCATCATCTTTGAGGAAACCCCAGGGCTCAATGTCAAGGAGACTTGCTGGGGTATCTACACCGACATTACGAGCCTCTACCGTGTCAACAATGAGCGGACGCGTGACTGGGTCGCTCAGCCCAAGAGCAATGGGTACCGCGCACTACACTTTACAGTCATGGGCCCCACGGGTAAGTGGATCGAGGTGCAAGTGCGCAGCCGCAAGATGGACGAGATAGACGAGCGGGGACTAGCAGCTCACTGGAAGTATAAGTCTGACGGCGTGGAGGAGGACCAGGAGATCACCAAGTTCCTCGACCAGATCAGCGAGCTACTGGAGAACCCCGACTCGAGTGCTATGGACTTCCTCGATACGATCAAGCTCAACCTCTACGGAGACGACATCATGGTCTTCACCCCCAAGGGAGACCCGATCACCCTCCCGCACGAGAGTACGCCGCTAGACTTTGCCTATGCACTCCACTCGACACTCGGACAGACCTGCATCGGTGCCAAGGTCAATCATAAGCTGGTCCCTCTCAGCCACACGCTACAGAGTGGAGATCAGGTGGAGATCATCTCTAGTAACAACCAGAAGCCCTCAGCACTATGGCTCAAGTATGTCAAGACGGCCAAAGCTAAGAGCAAGATCAATGAGTTCCTCCGCATAGAGCGTCGCAAGCTCATCAGCCAAGGTGAGGAGAGTGTGATCAAATACTTCGAGCAGCACGATCTCTCTGTCGATGCGGGACACATGGATCTCGTGGCAGCGCTCTTTGGCTTTCACAAGCGTGAGGACCTTTTCTACGCTGTCGGCTCTGGCACGGTCAATCTAGTGGAGTCTCTCTACAAGCGTATCAAGTCGAGCAAGAGCAATCGCTTCTTCAAGTCGGTCAAGGAGGCTCTCATAGGCAAGCAAGACGCTATGCCCAAGCCTACAGAGTCTATCTCCCAGATCAGTGAGATAGACTACAAGAAGCCTTACCTCCTCCAGAGCGATGCGATCAAGAGCAACTACGTCATGGCTGACGACTGTAGTCCGTTACCAGGAGACGAGGTTGTTGCCTTCGTCATAGACGACCAAGTAGTGGTGCATCAGCGTACCTGCACCGAGGCTATGCGCCTCAAGAGTAGCACTGGCAATAAGCTCCTCTCGACCATCTGGGGCGATCAGGGGGATAGGCTCTTCACGGGCTCAATCATGATCGAGGGTATAGACTCTAAGGGTATCCTCAATGGGATCGTGCAGGTGATCACAGAAGACTTCCTGATCAACATCGCCTCCGTACAGCTCCAGACACAAGATGGCATCTTCGGAGGAAAGGTGGGACTAGAGGTGCACTCAGCTGAGCAGGTAGAGCAACTCTGCGCAGCACTCAAGCAGGCACCTGGCATTAGCAATGCTTACCGCATCTACTGATAGAGACTGTTGCAAAAGTCAACAGTCTCACAATCTTGCCTGCAAGATCGTTCTGAC
>URKO01000186.1 GCA_900548415.1 uncultured Porphyromonas sp. | reverse complement strand
AACAAATTATTGTCTCTTCAATTCGTCGCTATCGGCTTAGAGGATGTGTACTCCCTGTGGAGAGTCTTATCGTCTGTCGCTAGATGTGGACGAATTGAGTTATCTCTTTTGCCCGATCTTATTCGTGGTCATGATCGTGGCCATGGTCATGATCGTGGTCATGGTCGTGGTCGTGGTGATGATCACCAGGAGCGTCCTTGGAGAGGATGACGGTGCGAGCCACCATCGACTCATTGCCTGAGCGATCCACGCAGTAGACTAGGAGGTGGTACTCACCAGGAGTCGCATCGGCGGGTATCTTGATGTCGTGGTGGTGGATAGAGGCATTGCGCTGGTTGACGCTGTACTCCTTATTGAAGCTAAAAGGCTTCGTCTGGTCATCACCGTGACGTAGATCGCGGGTGTGCGAGTGCCCATCGAAGTTGTTGTGGACGTCGATCTTGTACGACTTGACAAGGTCGTTGTCCGAGAGCTTCATCTCGAAGTGTACGCCATGCGCATCTCCGATGCGAAGTGAGTCATTGTCTTCGGGCTCGATGAGCTCGATGACAGGCTTGGTGGTGTCGATGGGCTCCTCTTTGCAACCGGTGAAGGCTGTCGCCAAAGCGAGACAACTGAGGAGCGTGATTGATGTGAAGATTGATCTTTTCATCATAGTATTGAAGATTAGAATGATAGATTGATTGTTAGCAATAGGTTTCGTCCAGCCTCAGGAAGATTGACTCTTCTGTAGTAACTCATGTGGTCATAGTAGCGGCTGTTCAAGATGTTTTGGATAGCTAGAGAGATGCGGTAGTTGCTCTGTCTGAGCTGTCCGTCGTAGGTCACAGCTAGGTCTAGTAGCGTCGCTGTGCCAGGTGTAGGTGCCTCATTGCGCGCTATGCGATGCTGAGGTGCGATGATGCGATGCTTGAGCGAGAGCGCCCAGTGCTTAGGGTGCCAGGTCAAGTCGTGGCTCAAGCGTGCTGGTGGCGAGTAGGGTAGCGCTAAGCGGTCTGTCACATTGTAGGTGTAGACGTAGTCACCCTGCAGGTGGTAGTCCCACTGCGGATGCAGATGCCAAGTGCCCTCCAGTTCAACTCCTGTGAAGAGCGCCCGTGTGGATTGGTAGCGGTAGATCTGTCCCGAGTGGGGCAGTATAGACCACTCACCCGAGGGCTGCAGGTAGATGTAGTTGGTAAAGTAGGTCACAAAGGGAGAGACCGTACAGCTCCACAGGTCATTATGAAAGCCCACCTCGCTATCTAGTAGCCAGCCCTGCTCGCTGCCTAGCGAGGGGTCGCCCACCTCGTGGCGGAAGGTGCCGTGGTGGATGCCATTTGCCGCAAGCTCGTAGATGCCTGGTAGGCGAAAGCTTCTGCCTAGATTAACCTTCCAGAACCAATGCCGATTGATCTGCCAAGCTAAGCCGACACTACCCGAAAGGTCGTGCCACCTCCGCTCGCCCTCCTGACTGCTGTAGTAGTACTGCTCCAAGGTTGCCGATGACTCGCCACGCTCCTTGAGGTAGTCAGCTAGGTAGGGGTCGTGGTAAGGACTCATCGCTATGTAGCCTAGATCGTAGCGCAGACCACTGGTGAGATGTAGCCCCTGGGCTATGCGTCCCTGATAGGTCAGGCTCACGCCACTCGTCGCCCGCTGGTAGTCTGGCAGGAGGAAGCCGTAGCCTCTCCGCTTGTGCCACTGGTACTGTCCATCAGTGGCTAAGGTCCACTTGCCACCCCACGGGGCGTAGTAGCTGGCCTGCAAGCGTGCTGAGATGGTCTTGAGGTCAAACTCAAACTCCAAGTCAGCGTCCTGCACGGGTCGCTGCATCGTCCCGTAGTGGGTGTGGAAGGCACTAAGCTCACGGCGCAAGTTCTGCTGCCAGCCTAGCTCACCGACCAACTGCCACTGCGGAGAGACTCGCCACTGCAGGCTACCCTGTGTAGAGATCTGACGCACGGTGCTGTAGGGTAGCTCGATGTTGTATCGACTCTTGTCAGGTAGCACACGCTTGAGGTCTGGCACGCCATGCGCTCCTGGGAAGAAGCCACTGCGCTCTCCATTGACAGAAGCTTGCAGCGAAGCTTTGACCTGCTCTCCGAGCCATTCGTAGCGTAGTTGCGAGGCGTAGGTCTGTGTGGCACTGTTTTTCAACCTACGATTATATATAGGTATCCAGCGCGTGAGGTAGGTGATGCTGTCTGCCGTCACATTGCGGTCGCCATGATACTGACCGCTCATACGTAAGCGGATGTGGTGCGCTCCGTATAGGTAACCCATCATGAGACTGCCGCCACCGCCCATGGTACTGCTTTGCCCCATCATAGTATAGGAGCCGTAGAGGCCTTGCTTGTGAGGAGTCGCTGCTGGCTGCCTCACGATGACTCCTCCTAGGGCGTCACTACCGTAGAGTAGAGAGCCAGCACCCTTGATCACCTGGACAGGGTCCTGGTCGAAGGCGTCCACCTCCAGCCCATGGTCGGCACCCCACTGCTGCCCCTCTTGCTTGAGACCGCCATCGACATAGGCGATGCGGTTAAAGCCTAGACCACGGATCACTGGCTTACCATAGCCAGAGCCGATCGTGATCACATTGACCCCAGGCAGCGTGCTCAGCGTCGCTGCAAAATTGCCCGTAAAGTGCTTCGTGAGATAAGTGCTGTCGAGCCACTCGATCGTCTGACCTATGCGCATAGTCTGGAGCCGCTTGCTATTAGCTCGCACCTCCACTGTCTGAAGCGTCTCGTCAAATGTGTGAGGCTCCAGTGCGACACTATCAGGTCTCGATGCGGACGACTCAGCTAGAGCCATCACCGGGATGAGATATAGTAGTAGATAGCAAATGTATCGACAATACATCGCAAGAGTGTTGTTAACCAGTGAAATGTAAGGAGATCGTACGCACCACTACACCGATAGCTTAGCTCACACACAGCGGAGGAGCAGGCGTACGTAATAGGATTGCGTCACAAAGATATGGTCTAGCTATGCTAGGGAAGAGGAGAGCGACATCACGGTCACTCACACCTTGGGCTGTCAGCCAAGGTAAGCACAGCAAGCGGAGTATAGGCGTAGGGCTTATTCCGCCTGTAGCCACATAGTCGATAGGTGTGTGGCTAGCAGTATCTCACTGGTGGGGCTCTTAGAGCTTTGCCCTCTCTCAGGGCTAGGTGTACAGCTTCGGGTTGCAGCTCAGGAGCGGGAGCATCCCACTCGTCCACTGCAAAGGAAGGTGCTACGGCACACTGGTCGGTGATGCCGAGATGAAACTCGCAGACGGGGCAGGTCACGCTATTGACCAGATAGACCTCCGAGCTAGCTTCGTGATGCTCCTCACCGTCTGTGTCAGACTGAGAGGCTACATAGCTTCTTACCGAGAAAGCTCCTGCGTCGTGCTGGTGCATAGCTTGTCCCATCAGAGCTAGTATGTACACTAGCCCCAATAGCAAAGCCGTCATTCGCGTCGGCATATCAATATGCGTGACTCTTTTCATAAGCTGTATCGCCCGCAAAGATAGTAAAAAGATTTTTCCCCGCAAGCGACGCGCCCAGCTTAAATTTAAAAT
>URKO01000185.1 GCA_900548415.1 uncultured Porphyromonas sp. | reverse complement strand
CTGAGGCTAGAGCGTGTCTATTACGAGTCATTTTTAGTAAGTTTGTCGTGGCTAAGCAGCAAAGCCACTTGACTCAAGAAGCAAAACCACTAAACTTAAGAGACAACCCACTATAATATCGTATGACGCAGGAAGAGACTTTTGACAACCGCAGCGAGGTAAGAGACTACACACTAGAGGTGTGCACAGCCAGCTTGAGAAGTGTGCAGGCCGCTGTGGCGGGAGGAGCTAAGCGTATAGAGCTTTGCTCCGCACTATCCGTAGGGGGACTGACACCTTCCCTAGGACTCCTCAGAGAGGTGCGCGCCCTCTATCCCGAGCTTCGCATCCATGTCTTGATCCGTCCGCGAGAGGGAGACTTCGTCTACTCCGAGGAGGAGCTACGCGTCATGGAGCGAGACATCGAGGCGGCACTACCCTACGTCGATGCTATCGTCAGTGGTGCTATGACCCCCGCAGGTACTGTCGATGAGGTCGCTACAAGACGACTCGTGGAGCGGTCTCAGGGAGTCTCCTTCACGTTTCACAGGGCGTTTGATGAGTCGCAGAATCCGCTAGAAGCTATGGAGACGATCTGCGCACTAGGCTGCACCCGTATCCTCACCTCTGGTACTCGGGAGACTGCCGAACTGGGCATCCCGATCATTCGTCAGCTCATCGAGCGAGCTGCGGGCGCGATTACCATACTCCCTGGGGGCGGTGTGACGGCAAGCAACATACGGCGCATACTCACCGAGACGGGTGCTCAGGAGATACATGGCTCGGCCTCTCTACGCCTACCAGACGGCAGGCAGGAGACCTCGGCAGATATCGTTCGCGACTTCCTAAAAGCTATTCACTAAACACTTATCTTTGCACAGCAAATACAACTCTCTATCTAAATCTTATGACACGAAAAGCTCTCCTTTACCTCATCACAGTGATGCTCCTAAGCGGATCGCTGGCTCTAGCGCAAACGAAGCCAACCGCTACCCCAACGAGTAGCGATCAGGTCGAGCAGTACCTAGACTTCCTCTATCAGTACCTGCCCCTGCCCGATCGTTATGACTATAGCAGAGCCTTTTACAAGCACAATGTGCGACTCTCACTACAGACTCGCCAGGAGATGCCCTGGGGCAAGCAGATACCCAAGCGGGAGTTCAGACACTTCGTCCTACCGATTAGGGTCAATAATGAGAACCTGGACAATAGCCGAGAGGTTTTCTACAAGGAACTCAAAGATCGTGTCAGTAGCATGTCTATGTATGACGCTGTGCTGGAGGTCAACCACTGGTGCCACGAGAAGGTCACCTACCGCCCCACAGATGCCCGCACCAGTAGCCCGCTAGCGACCGTCTGTACAGCCTACGGACGGTGTGGCGAGGAGAGCACACTGCTCGTCGCAGCGCTCCGCTCTGTGGGTATCCCCGCTAGGCAGGTCTACACGCCCCGCTGGGCGCATACGGACGATAACCATGCATGGGTCGAGGCGTGGGTCGATGGCCAGTGGTACTTCTTAGGTGCCTGCGAGCCTGAGCCTGTGCTCAACCTCGGGTGGTTCAACGAAAGTGCTTCGCGCGGTATGCTCATGCACACCAAAGTGTTTGGAGCGTACGACGGACCCGAAGAGGTGATCCGCCAGACGCCCTTCTTCACCGAGATCAATGTGATCGACCACTACGCCCCCAGCTCCGACCTCACCATCGAGGTGAAGACGCCCACTGGAGAGCCGGTAGCCAATGCCCGCGTAGACTTCAAGCTGTACAACTATGCGGAGTACTTCACCGTAGCCTCTAAGTTTACCGACGCCTTAGGAAGAGCCAAACTCACGGCTGGGCGCGGGGATATGATGGTATGGGTCGAAAAAGGCGGAGACATAGCCTTGAAGAAAGTCTCCTTCGGTGCCAAGCCCGTGGAGACCGTGATCCTATCGTCCGAGAGCCTACCTAAGGTCCTCGACGAAACCCTTACACCGCCTAGCATATCAGGCTCCCTGCCTCCAGTCTCCGAAGAGATGCGACGCATCAACAACGAGCGTCTAGCTTACGAAGATAGCATCCGGCAAGCCTACGAGGCGACGATGGTCGATGAGTCACGAGGCAATCACGCCACCATTCAGCAATTCATAGCACAAGCAGGCAACAAAGAGATGGCCCAGAAGCTCCTCTCCGTCCTAACGAAAAAGGACCTGCGAGACATCTCCCTCGAAGTCCTACAAGACAGTGAGACCGCCGAGACCAATCAGTCGGAGATCTACTGCAAGTACGTCCTCAATCCCCGCGTAGAGCTGGAGTGGCTCACACCGTACAAGCACTTCCTCCGCGAGCAGCTAGCAGCTCTCCGCTCACCACAGGAGCTGATCGACTGGACGCTCGCCAATGTTAAGCTCGTAACGGACCAGAACCCGCAGCGCCTGAGGATGCAGCCCATGAGCGTCTACCGCGAGCGACAGACCGATGAGCTAGGCAGAAACATCTTCTTCGTAGCAGCAGCCCGTAGTCTCGGATGGCCCGCACGCATCAACGAGATCAATGGCAAGCTACAGTATTACACAGACGATCACTGGGTCGACGTCCTCTGGCACGACCAAGCTAGTCCCATAGCCACCGCCCCTCAGGGCACACTCCTATTAAGCTATACACCCTCGAAGTATATCAGCGATCCTAAGTACTATGCGCACTTTACCATCAGTCGCATCGTCGATGGCAAGACCTCGCTGCTGACCTTCGACGAGGAGGCTACCTGGAGTCGTGACTTTGCCCAGGGCATCACCCTAGACGAGGGTCGGTATCTATTGACCACCGGTACACGTATGGCCAGCGGTGCCGTGCTCACCCATAGCGAGGTCTTTGAGATCAAGCGTGGGGAGACCACTACCATACAGCTCACCATGCGAGAGAGCAATGAGGGGGTACAGGTCATCGGTAGCTTTAATGCGGAGAACCTCTACTACGACCTCGCCACACAGACCACCAAGAGCCTCATCTCGACCACTGGACGTGGCTACTACATCTTAGGCTTGATCGCTCCAAATCACGAGCCGAGCAATCATACGCTACGAGACATCGCCATCTATAAGTCCGCTCTCGAGGAGTGGGGCCAGTCGGTCGTACTACTCTTTGAGAGCCAAGACGCCGCCACACGATTTGTCGATGAAGGCTTCGACCTACCCGCTCAGGTAGTCTGGGGCATCGACTCAGAGGGTGCTATACTCAAGGAGATCCGCGAGGAGATGAAGCTCACCTCCAGTTCGCTACCCATCTTTCTCATCTGCGACACATTCAATCGAGTCGTCTACATCCAGCAGGGCTACACCATCAATATCGGTGAGCATCTCGTGAAGGTACTCAAGCAATTGTAGCAGCGCAGCACTGCGCAACACCCTAGCCATACTGCTAGAAACGAACAGGGCTCGGACACACTAGTCGGTGCGTCCGAGCCCTGTGTTTATGTTTTAATATCCACTTCGCTTGATCTTTAGCTCAGGTGAATACTCTTTATCTATGTCGCTCTCAAAGTGACGATTTAGGGAATCGGCTATTGTCTTTGCGATAGCTATACGCCTCGAGTCCC
>URKO01000184.1 GCA_900548415.1 uncultured Porphyromonas sp. | reverse complement strand
AGTTAGAGATTAGAGATTAGAAATTAGAGGTTAGAAGTTAGAGTGGTGGAGAGTCTCTTAGTCATTGCCTTAGTTTCTAACTTCTAACCTCTAATTTCTAATCTCTAAAGGTTATAGAGGAAGCCCGCGGCGACCTGCTCGGCGGTCTTACGACCTGCGACCTCCTCGAGTAGTCTGAAGGCAAAGGGCAGTGCCAGCGCCGGACCACGTCCCGTGACGATATGTCCGCACACCTCTACATCGGCACCTGTCAAGACGAAGCCTGGTACCTGCTCCTCAATGCCTGGATAGCAGGTCGCACGCATCTTGCCGTCACCGATACCAGCTGCGCCTAGTACTCGTGGAGAGGCACAGATAGCAGCGATCGTACCGCCCGCCTCGTGCTGACGACGTATCAGCTCGAGGAGTGGCTCACACTCGTTGAGCTTGGTCAGCCCGCCAGGTAGGGCGATAGCCTTGGGGAGCGCACCGCTCTGTAGCTCCTCGAGGAGCATATCTGCTTGGATAGTCACATCATGCGAGCCTCTTACAGCGAGAGAGCCTGTGATGGATACTGTGGTAACGGGTTGATTACCACGTCTGAGTACGTCAACGATGGCGAGTGCCTCGACCTCTTCGAAGCCCTCGGCGAGGAAGACTAGTATGTTGTTCATGTTACTCATGCTGTTTGTTGTGAAGTTGTTAGGTAATTAAGAGTTTCTTGTCAAGGTTGCTCAGCAAGCTAGCCCTTGACATCAAAGTGATAGGTGATCGTGCCCTTTTGATCAGGCACACCACCCAAAGCGTTAAAGCGAGTCTTGCGGGCTGCCTTGACAGCCGCATCTCGGAGTGCACTATCCACCACGTTGGTACCACGCAGGCGCACCTTAGCGTCAATCACCTGCCCAGCGGCATTCACCGTGATCTCGACGACGACCGTACCACGTATGTCGGGGACGCGTGTCGGCATGACAGGTCGTCCGCCATTGCCCACGATAGAGCGCCCGTCGAGCGACCATCCAGCGGAGGAGCCAGCCCTCCCCTTGTCAGCGACACCGCTACCTGCGTCGCTCTTGCCCGTACCAGACTCAGAGCCTGTCGGCTTCTTACGATCGAAGAGTCCAGCCACCTTGCTATCCACATCACGCTCAGAAGGACCAGTAGGCTTTTGCACGGCTTGGGGCTTCTCTTTCGTTGGCGTAGCTCGTGCAGGCGTAGGCGTAGGACGTGGGGTAGGGGTAGCCTCAGGAGCCTTAGGTGCTGGCTGTTGCGGAGGCGCAGGCTGTGCACTCTCAGAGGCCGCAGAGGCAGGACGAGCAGAGGTAGATGCGGCAGCCACCAAGTCTCCTTGATGCTCGATCTTGTCGCCAAAGTCTGGGTCTACACCTACGGAGATCCATATCTCCTTATCTCTCGTGTGCTTTTGCTCAGAGGCATCCATACTGAGCCAAAAGAGCAAGCCCACAACGAGTAGATGTAGCAGCAAGGCTACACCTCCAGCGATCCATCTATCCGAGCGAACCTTAGACATCTCTCTCCGTCTCGTTATCTTGTAAAGCTTCTGTCGCCAAGATCATACGTAGTCCAGCGGTAGCCGAGGCGTTGAGTACCTTGACGATCTCACCATACGACACCGATCTGTCGGCGTAGAGGACTACGTAAGGATCCTCCTCGTCGTCGTGTGTAGCTCCTATCTCGTAGAGTCTAGCCTCTAGCTCCTCGACAGGTAGCATCGTCACTTCAGGTACACTCTCTGTGGATATGTAGTAGTAGCCCTCGGCATCGATGGTGATGCGTGCTACAGGCTCTTGCGTTGTAGCGGTCGACTGCGAGGAGGGTAGATTGACCTTGATCGCATTCGGTACCACCAGCGTGCTGACCACCATAAAGAAGATCAGCAGCAGGAAGATGACATCAGTCATCGATGCCATGCTAAATACAGATATATGCTTACTGCGTCTCTTGATACTCATGAGCTTAGCATTAAGGGGTGTAGCACGGTCGCTTACAGTTCGTTGATTACGTCCATAAAGTCTAGCGTATTAGCCTCTAGACGATTGACGATGCGATTGATCTGTCCGACCAAGAAGTTGTAGAGAAAGAGCGTCACGATACCGACGATCAGACCGCCCACGGTCGTAACCAGTGCTTGGTAGATACCGCTCGAGAGGAGCGATACGTCGATACCACCAGGCGCATTAGCTAGGTCAAAGAACGCCTGCACCATACCGGTCACCGTGCCTAGGAAACCAATCATCGGAGCACCTGCAGCGATCGTCGCTAGCAGGGGTAGTCCACGCTCGAGACGTCCCACCTCGTAGGAGCCTACGTTTTCGATAGCGGGGAGTACCTCAGAGGCGGGCTGGCCGAGACGCTTGAGTCCCTTTTCGATCATGTGCGCCTCGGGGGTATTCTTCTCCTTGCAGAGAGCTATCGCACTATCTTTACGCCCCATCTGGAGGTAGTCTTTGATGCGTGCGATAAAGGAGTCGTCAGGACGATTGACCTTGCGCAGCTCGATATACTTAGCTACAAAAACATAGATAGCAACGAGCGAGAGGAGCAGCAGGACGATCATAATCCATCCGCCAGCGCACGCCAGCTCCCATAGAGACATCGTAGCGGGTTCGGTAGTTGTCTGCTCAGCTACTGTATTGGCAATCTGAAGTATAGGATACATAAGTTATTCTTGCAAGGATATGTTTATGAGTTAGAGTGAGCTTGTTTGAGATACTGTGCGATGGTCTCCTCGAGACCTAGGTAAAGGGCATCACTGATGAGTGCATGTCCTATGGAGACCTCATCTAGTGGCGTCACATGCTGGACGAAGTATGCGAGGTTGTCACGACTCAGATCATGACCCGCATTGACTCCTAGACCGACGCGGTGAGCCACCTGGGCAGCCTCTGCAAAGGGAGCAACGATCACCTTCGGATCGCCACTCTGCGCCATCTGCGACGCATAAGGCTCCGTGTAGAGTTCCACACGATCGGCACCGATCTCTGCGGCTGCCTCTATATGTCGTGGGTCGGTACCAACGAAGAGCGAGACACGTATGCCCGCCTGCTTCAGACGCTCGATGATCGGCCTGAGCTGGTCACGACAATCAGCCACAGCCCAGCCACTATCGGAGGTGAGCGCGTCAGGCTTGTCCGGCACGAGTGTCACCTGCTCAGGACGTACCGAGCAAACGAGGTCAAGGAAAGAGTCAGAGGGATAACCCTCGATGTTAAACTCCGTGGTGACCACCTCCCTGAGGTCTCTCACATCTTGATAAGTGATGTGCCGCTCGTCAGGCCTCGGGTGTACCGTGATCCCCTCGGCACCATACTCCTGACAGCGTCTTGCTGCCAGTACTACATTAGGCGTGTCTCCGCCACGTGCGTTGCGGAGGGTCGCTATCTTGTTGATGTTAACGCTTAGTCTCGTCATCTATAAATGTCAATCTACATTTTCAATGCTACAAATATATAGCTTTCTGACGAAATGGTCGCTCTAACAGGGCTGACGCATTATAATCGCTCTTTCAGGAGCTAGATATGAGCCACAAGCTAGGCTTAGATGAGGTTACTATAT
>URKO01000183.1 GCA_900548415.1 uncultured Porphyromonas sp. | reverse complement strand
AATGAAGATGATTTCATTTCTTTGTAAAGATCCCTCTGCAAGTAATTTGTGGAGGGATTTCTTTTTTCAGGAGGTTAGGATCAAGAGCTTACGTGCACGCTCTCCCATAGTCGTAGCGAGCAGATAGTAGGTATCGCTCTCATTGGTCTTAAGCGTCTGCTTGAGCTGCTGAGCAGTCAGAGGGAAGTGCCGAGACATGATGGTCAGTGCTGGATAGCGCTGGCGGAGAGCCTGTAGCTCCTTACCTCTAAGGGTCGACTTGCTGTAGTCGATCTCCTCTATGAGCTTATAACTCTTGTAGAGCGGACTGGGAGAGGCCTTTGCTGAGGTGTAGATGTGACTATTGGGACCGAGTAAGGTGAGCGACAGCTCCTCAGCGATGAGATGAAAGGCACCGCTCTTCATCAGGAGTGGCTGTGGAATGTGTATATACTCCTCGACCTTAGTCGCATAAGCTGTACGAACAGACGACAAGCTGTGATACGGGAAGCTCCAACGGCTCACCTGCCCCAAGCGATCCACGACAGCTAGATAAATCTCTGGATCAATCTCTTGTCGCTGCATAGAGATAGCGACTAGTAGCTCCTTGACCTCATCCTGCACCTGTACTATATGTACGGCACAGACCTGCGGGAGCTGCTCTAATATCCACTGTATATCTAGCATCGGAGACAACTTGAGGAGCAGTCGCCCCTGATAGCCCAGCTCTTGTAGCCGACTCATGATCTGTAGCGGTGATGGACTATACTCATCCATACTAATGAGACGGCGATTAGGGTCCTCCATATCTCGGCGAGCCGGATCTGCATAGACGAGTGTCACACCCTCGAGTGTAGCCCGCTCCATCGCTGCCAGTGCATCCCCGCAGTGTACCGTGACAGGACCCTGCGGCAAGATCTTGTGCAGATTATAGGTCAAGGCCTCTGCCATCGTCTGGTCTATCTCGTAGATGACGCTCAGCTCGGATACAGAGGCCATCGCTAGTGCGTCAATGCCTAGCCCACCAGTCATGTCTAGTATATGCTCCTGAGGTGCTATCAATTGCTGCTTGTAGCGAGCTGTCAGTTCGCTACTACTCTGCTCGAAGTTGACGCGATGTGGTATATACCCGCCACTCTCGGCAAAGCGTGGCATCTTACGCTGCATCTTAGGCAACAGAGCGACCTGTAGGGCGATCTGTCGCTTGATCTCAGGCTCCAGCTCACTCCGCTCGAAGAGTATCCTATCAGGCGATCTGTCGGCCCACTGCCTACTCAGAGCCACTACTTGCTCCATCTGTTGTTGTGATAGCATATTGACTTGATGGTCTTACGACGCAAAGTTAAGACAACGCCCCCTTACGAGCAAAATGCCTCCGCCTGGTTTTGTGGAGGTGATTGTGGAATGAAGTTTTTTGCGTACCTTTGCACAGTTCGTATGAGACGAAAGTTCTCACGGACATCCAAATCATTCAAATCTCAATATCAACAATGGCAACTAAAATCAGACTACAAAGATTCGGTCGTCGTGGCTACCCCTTCTACCGTATCGTCATCGCTGATAGCAGGGCTCCACGGGATGGAAAGTTTATTGAGAGGATAGGTTCTTATAATCCGAACACTAATCCTGCTACAATAGATTTGAAGTTTGACCGCGCTCTCTATTGGCTCAAAGTCGGTGCACAGCCTAGTGACACCGTACGTCGCATCCTCTCACGTGAGGGTGTCCTCCTTAAGAAGCACCTCGATGGTGGTGTCGCCAAGGGCGCATTCACACAGGAGGTCGCAGACCAGCGCTTTGAGAGCTGGCTCACAAACAAGCAGCAGCTCCTCAAGGGAGTCGCTGAGCGTGACCAGCAGAAGGCTCAGGATATAGCTCAGAAGCAGCACGAGGCTGAGGAAGAGCAAAACAAGGAGCGTAGCAAGGCTCTAGAGGAGAAGAAGGCAGCCATCGAGCGCGAGAAGGCTGAGGCCGAAGCTGCTGCTAAGGCTGAAGCAGAGGCTGCCGAGGAGGCTAATGCTACCGAGGAGGCACCTGCCGCTGAGGAAGCCCCAGCTACCGAAGAGGCTCCCGCTGCTGAGTAAGCTGACAGCTACACAACCTTTACGACATACCTAGTCGTATCTACCATGATACGTATCTATGTATCATAACATCTAGAGAGGCCCAGACTACATAACTTTGTGTGGTCTGGGTTCTTTTTTTGGAGCTGGCAGGTCTATGTGACTGTCTCTCTCTTTTCATTATGACATCTCCACAACTACAATACCACACCACTACTCAGGGACTACGTATCGTCTACTACCCTATCCCCAGTCAGGTCACCTATATAGGCTACATGGTACAGACGGGGTCGGCTCACGATCCGCAGCCCTACCATGGACTGGCGCACTGTACGGAGCACATGCTCTTTAAGGGGACGCATAGACGACACGCCCTACACCTAGTGAATCGTGTCGAGGCGGTGGGTGCTGATCTCAACGCTTTCACCACCAAAGAGGATACAACCCTACACATAACCATCCCCTCACGCTATGCGCTCAGGGCCATTCATCTGCTCACAGATATAGTGCTCAACAGCTACATACCATCCGAAGAGCTGAGCAAAGAGCAGGAGGTGATCATCGAGGAGATAGCCAGCTACCTAGATGCTCCGAGTGAGCGGATATATGATGAGTTTGAGGAGCTACTCTTTAGCGGCACGCCACTAGCGCACAACATCCTAGGCTCCGAGCAGTCTGTCAGACGTATCTCCTCGACAGTCGTGCGACGCTTTATGGATCAGTACTACCGCCCCGACAATATGGTGCTGGGCATCTGGGGCGAGATAGACTTTGACAAAGCGATCGAGATGATCGAGCATCTCTACAGCGAGCCTCGAGTAGCTGCAGGAGACCCATTTAAGGTGCCAAAGGTCAAGCCCACAGCCACACCCGAGCGGCTCATCGCTAAGGCCCACCACTACCGCACCAACCAGTGCCACTGCATCATAGGGACGCATGCTCCGAGCCTGCACAATCGAGAGCGCTACGCAATGACGCTCTTCAACAACTTCGTCGGAGGACCCGCCATCTCCTCGCAGCTGAACCTTCATCTGCGTGAAGAGCTGGGACTAGTCTACAGTGTCGAAGCAAATTATACGCCTTACCTGAGTGATGGCGTCTGGAGCGTTTACCTGGGCACAGGGAGCGACACGCTACAACAAGCAGTGGAGGCGGTGCATAGCATCTTGGACCGCTACGTCACCACGCCTATGAGTGTGGAGCAGCTGGCGATCAGTAAGCAGCAGATCGTGGGGCAGCTACTCCTCGCCAACGATCAGCACGACAGCGAGCTCATCACGATGCTCAAGAGCTACCTTTACTTCGGCAGAGTCAGTAGCGTCGCCGAGGTGGCAGAGCGCATACAGGCGATCACGCCTGAGGATATCACCGAGATGGTCAGTCGCTACCTAACGAGAGCGCAGCGACACACGCTCATCTATAAGTAGTAAAGCGACATTACGAAGGAAGTGACTGTCAAGGGCTTTTTCATTACCTTTGTGAGCAAGATACAAGCACTGAGGCTCGTATGCTACGACTTCAGTATGTGAGACAACCCCCTACTCCTC